>JADFOP010000056.1 GCA_022562795.1 Nitrospinota bacterium | reverse complement strand
GAGCCCGTGGTCAGGCAGTTGCGTCTCGTGGTTGAAGCCGATGATTTCGACGAAGCGGTGGCGTTCTACCGGGATGCATTGGGTCTCACGGAGGAGTTCTATGTCGAGAGCGAAGGGGACGCCCGGGTAATGGCTCTCCAGGCAGGTCGGGCAACGCTTGAGATCGTCAATCCAGCGCAGAGGCGGCTGATCGACCAACTTGAGGTCGGCCGCGAAGTGAGCCGGAGTATCCGCGTTGCTTTCGAAGTCACCGATGCGGAATCGAAAACGGACCAGCTGGTGGCCGCAGGGGCCGAGTTGGTTGCATCTCCAAAGGAGACACCGTGGCGTTCGCTCAACTCAAGGCTGGAAGCCCCGGCTGGTCTTCAGATCACCCTCTTCGAGGAACTCGACGACATCGACTGACGCTTGGCGACTGGTCGGAGAAGTCCCCTCCGAAGCTCGGTGTCCCCGAACCGGTGACATCACCCCGCGATCCCCCAGTGTGATCTCATTGGAGTGGACCTTCGAGCTATCGGGACGGCTCGGTAGCTTGAGACGAGGCTTGGAGGACGATGATCAGGGAGGCCGCCTGTTTTGGCGAATCTGTCCTATCTGGGCACTCCCAAATACGCCTCGGATACCTTCGATTGTCGGACGTGATCGATATTGCACCTCACCATCCGCGAGCGTCATCACGCCCCAAAGTGCCGTGGCACAGTTTCCGTTCTATCAACCCCTTCTCGCCTTTCCCGATCGCGCTTTGACCCCCGAAAGAGCCGTCTATATACTCCAGAACCGTGACTTCGGTCCCCTAGCCCCTTCTCGCGAAGGGCTTGCCCGGCTGACGATCCAAGCCGGGCTTTTCGCCTGAGAAGGGGATCAGATTGGGTCGGCGAATCGCCGGGCCTCCGATGTAGTCGGATGCCGGACGAGGAGCCGACTTTCGCATGTGCGGTGCACCTTCGGGCTGTGCTGCGCGACAACTAGTTAGAGAGGGCATGAGTGCCGACCATTGAGCAGCTGGTCCGTAAGGGCCGGGCTCGGAAACCGAAGAAGGATAAGACGCCGGGCCTCGGAGGAGCCCCGCAGCGTCGCGGGGTGTGTACCCGGGTGTACACGATCACCCCGAAGAAGCCGAATTCGGCACTTCGGAAGGTCTGTCGCGTCCGCCTCTCTTCGGGCACTGAAGTCACCGCGTTCATCCCCGGCGAAGGCCACAACCTCCAGGAGCATTCGATCGTGCTGATTCGTGGCGGCCGGGTGAAGGACCTCCCGGGTATTCGCTACAAGGTCATCCGGGGCACCCTCGACGCCGCCGGTGTATCCGAGCGCAGGCAGGCTCGCTCTCGTTACGGCTCCAAGAAGGACAAGTAGTGCCACTCACCACGACCTTTGGCGGCGCCTCACCGGCCCTCGACCCCGCTCGCGGTGTCCTCCTCCTCGACGCATCCCAGGAGATGCGCCTTCGTCGTGCGTCCGCGCCAGCGACGCCGATGGCTCGGCGAAGCGCGCCCCACGGCCATGGAGGGAGGCACTAATGCGCAGAGCCCCGGCAGAAGTCAAGAAGATTGCGCCCGACCCGGTATATCGCAGCGTCCTCGTCAGCCAGGTCATCAACAAGGTGCTCTGGAAGGGGAAGAAGGAGATATCGCGGCGGATCGTTTACGGCGCGCTCGAGATGGTCGAGCAGCGCGGCGGCTCTGACGCGATGACGACCCTCAAGAAGGCGATCGACAACCTCCGCCCCGAGGTAGAGGTGCGTTCTCGCCGCGTCGGTGGCTCCTCCTATCAGGTGCCGGTCGAAGTGCGGCCCCGCCGTTCCACCACGCTGGCGGTGCGCTGGCTGGTCGACTTTTCCCGCAAGCGGCGCGAGAACACGATGACCGAGCGACTCGCCAACGAGATCCTTGATGCGTCGACCCGTCAGGGTGCTGCTTTCAAGCGCAAGGAAGACATCCACAAGATGGCGGAATCGAACAAGGCGTTTGCTCACTACCGCTGGTAACCCTCATGGCCGACAACGACTCGCTTACTCATCTTCGCCAATACCCGCTGAGCCGGACCCGAAATATCGGGATCATGGCCCACATCGACGCGGGCAAGACGACGACCACCGAGCGGATCCTCTTCTACACCGGCAAGACCTACAAGATGGGTGAGGTCCACGAGGGCGCCGCGGTCATGGACTGGATGGAGCAGGAGCAGGAGCGCGGCATCACCATCACCTCGGCCGCCACCACCTGCCAGTGGAAGGTCGACAACATCGTTCACCAGATCAATATCATCGACACCCCGGGCCACGTGGACTTCACCATCGAGGTGGAGCGTTCCCTTCGGGTCCTCGACGGTGCGGTTGCAATTTTTTGCGGCGTGGGCGGCGTCGAGCCCCAGAGCGAGGCCGTCTGGCATCAGGCCAACAAGTACGGCGTGCCGAGGATCGCATTCGTAAATAAGATGGACCGGGTTGGCTCTGAGTTTCGGCGCGTCGTGAGCCAGATGGAAGAGAAGCTTGGCGCCGCGCCGGCCGTCGTGGCGCTACCCATCGGCGAGGCCGAAGGCTTCATCGGAGTCGTAGACCTCGTGGCCATGCGGGCTCTGTTGTGGGAGAGCGACCCATTGGGAATCGAGTACCTGGACGCGCCTATCCCGGAATCCATGGAGAGCGAGGCCAGGGAGGCCCGCGATTCTCTTGTCGAGACCGTTTCAGAGCGGGACGAGCAGCTCCTGGAGCTATACCTCGCCGGCGGCGCCGTAGCCCCGAAGGAGCTGAGGGCGGCCTTGCGCCGAACGACCCTTAGGGCCGAGCTCGTGCCGGTGCTCTGCGGCTCGGGCCTTAAAAACAAGGGTGTTCAGACCCTTATGGACGCGGTGGTCGATTTCCTCCCCTCGCCGCGGGATGTCCCGCCCATCGCCGGAGCCGACCCTGCGACCGGCGCTCAAGTTTTACGCCACCCCTCGGTGGATGACCCGTTCTGCGCCCTTGCGTTCAAGGTCTCGATGGACCAGGGGCGCAAGCTCGTCTACCTGCGCACTTACTCGGGCCGCCTTAGAGCCGACAGCATTGTTTACAACGTCACCAGAGAGAGCAACGAGCGTGTGGCCCGGCTCTTTCGGATGCACGCCAACCGGCGAGAGCGCCTCGAAGAGGTCGGCGCCGGGGCCATCGTCGCCGCCGCGGGCCTCAAGGGGATTACAACCGGCGACACTCTGTCGGCCAAGGACCACCCCATTCTGCTGGAGAGCCTCGATGTGCCGGAGCCGGTCATATCGGTGGCCATCGAGCCCAAAAATGTGGCCGAAGAAAAGAAGCTCCTCCACGCCATCGGCAAGCTCGTCGCCGAAGATCCGACCGTAACTATGGCCACCGATGAGGAGACGGGCCAGATCATCTTAAGCGGCATGGGCGAGCTCCATATCGATGTGCTGGTAAATAGGATGAACCAAGAGTACAATGTGGTAGCCAGGGTCGGACGCCCTCAAGTAGTCTACCGCGAGACCATCCAACGCTCGGCCGAGGGCGAGGGCCGGTTCGAAAAGGAGGTCGCCGGAAAAATTCAGCGGGGCCGCTGCTGGGTGAGACTCGACCCGGCCCCTGTGGGGGAAGGCTTCCAGGTCGCCTGCCCTCTTTCGGATGAGGACCTCCCGGAGCCCCTAGCCGAGGCGGCCCTGGAAGGGCTCAGGGGGGCCGCAACGAGCGGTCCCTTAGCTGGATACCGGGTCGTTGACTGCACGGCCACGATTACTGCAGCCGAGGTGGCCCCAGAGTCGGCTACGGAGCTCGCCTTCCACGTGGCGGCCGGCCAGGCTTTCCGGGAGGCTGCATTGGAGGCCGAGCCTCTATTGCTCGAGCCCTTTATGGAGGTGGAGGTTTTCGTGCCGGAGGATTTTCTAGGGCCGGTGATCGAAGACCTCGGCGCACGCAAAGGCAAGATCGAAGGTATTGAGACCACCCAAAGGGTGCAGCATGTTATGGCCCTGGTTCCCCTCTCACAGCTTTTCGGCTACTCGACCGACCTGCGGAGCCTCACCCAGGGAAGGGGGTCATATTCGATGCGCTTCTCCCGCTTCGACAATCTGATGCGAAGGTCGCCCAAGGCCTCCGTATCGTAGGTTCAGAGGGTGAGAACAAGAAGAGCTGGAGGCATGCTGAATCCGGAGCCAGCGACCCCGAGGACTGAGAGGAAAAAGATAATGAGACCCGCTCGATGGCTCGCCGTCGTAGGGTGCTTGGCGCTGCTGGCGGGATGCCAAGCTGTTGGGAGGGCCCTTGATGAAGGGGGCCCGAAGTTCAAGTCGGAGCCCCGGCCGACCGAGACGACTACAGCCTTTACCCTCACGCGGCTGTCAAAACAGGTCCAACGTCTGGAAAGCGAACAGATGAAGCAGGAGCAGGATCAGGCGGATTTAGAGCGGCAACGAGATAAGCTCCAGCAACAGGTCGCCGCCTTAAATGAAGAGCTTAGCGCGATGCGGGTCGGCGTCGTGGTTCCACCTCCCTATAGGCAACAGCCTGCCGCGGCTCCGCCGGCCGCCTGGCGAGCCCCCCCCGAGAGGCGCCAGATGTCGGCGTCGCCCTTTAGTTCAGAGCCCGCCACGCCTCCACCGGCCGCCTGGCGAGCCCCCCCCGAGAGGCGCGAGGTTGCGGCGGTGCCTAAGACACCTGTAGACCCTGAAGCGAGCAAGAGAGCCCTGCGAGATGGCATTAAGTTCTCTCGTCAGGGGAAGTTCCAAGAGGCCGAGGCGCAGTTTCGCCGGGCCATTGAGCTCGACCAGACTAACGGTAGAGCCCACTACGCCCTTGGGTTTGTTTACAACGAACGTAACGATACAGACAAGGCCATGAAAGCGTTCATCGAAGCGGTGAAACTTAACCCCCAAGACACCAAGGCCCACTACGGGCTGGGCTACATTTTCGACGAGAAAGGGATGCTCGACGAGGCCATCGCCGAGTTCAAAAAAGCCATCGAGCTCAATCCCAATGAAGCTCGGGCCCACTATAACTTGGGCGTCATCTACGAGAAAAAGGGGATGAAAGAGGAGGCCGAACGGGAGTTGGCCATCTATAACAGCCTGACGAGCCGCTAACCCGACCATGGAACCCCTCAAACGATGTCCATCCATGAGGGTGCCTCTTCAAGCAGGACGACGCCTAGGGGCCCTGGTGGTGTGCATAGCTTTGATTGCGTTGGCTTGGGGTTGTAGGGCGAGGGCACCGAGCTCCTATGAGCGGTCGGGACACGCCCTGTCGGGCATAGCTTCCTGGTATGGGGAAGACTTCCATGGCAAGCCTACGGCGAGTGGAGCCATATACGATATGAACGACCTTACGGCGGCTCATCGCACCCTGCCCTTTGGCACTATGGTGGAGGTGAGGAATCTCGACAACGGTCGCCAAGCCGTGGTGGAGATAAACGACCGGGGGCCATTCGTCAAGGGTCGCATCATCGACCTTTCCCGTGACGCAGCCCGGAAGGTTGACATGGAGGAGGCCGGCACAGCCCTGGTGTCCCTGAAGGTGCTCCTTTGGGGCGATATGGTCAGGGGGGAGACCAAATACCGGGTGCAGGCTGGGTCGTTCGCCAGCTTTACCAACGCCCGCCGACTCCAGGACCGGCTCCAGCGCGAGTACCCGGACGTCATTATTCAGCCCTGGGTAAGCCCTAAGGGCCGGTTCTACAGGGTCCGGGTGGGACCGTACCCGACGCTCAGGGAAGCTGAGGTCGCCGCAGGGCGTCTCGAAGATGACCGGGGGCTGGCAACTTTTATTATACGGTACTGACCCGCCTACGTACGCGATAGAGGGTTTCGTTGAATGGCTCACATATACGGCTACTGCGAACGATGCCAAGCGCCCATTTTCTTCGAGGTGACCCTCGACCCGTTTGCCTACAAGGTGCATTCATATCGCTGCTGGAACGGTCATTACGGTGACCTCACCATCGAGCATTTCAGCCCCATGCCCCGGCTGGGCAGGAAAGATAACGTCGTCTACCTCGCTCCCATTCTGGCCGCTCGCCAAGGAACTCTCCGCCGACGGGCGCGGCGCTGACCCTGGAGGTCTGACCGAGGGGGATGGGAATCGCGGCGGTCGCAACCTTTCTTCGCACCCACACGTCGTTCTTCGCCACCACCCACTCCAACGCTGACGGGGACGCCCTGGCTTCGGTCTTGGCAGTCCAAGCTTGCTGTCGGCAGCTCGGCCGTCCGTGTAGAATCGTAATCCCGGATGCTTCGCCCGACCCCACCTACAGCTTCCTTCCGGGGATCGGGGACGTCGAGGGCCCTTCCTCCCTGGAGGCCGGCCTCTCTGCGGAGGCGGCAGTGGTGGTGGATGTGCCTAGCTTAGAGAGGCTTGGGCCGATCGAGGACTCCCTACCCCCTCTTGAGCGGGTGGCAAACATCGATCATCACCCCTCCAACACGGGGTTCGGCGGCGCCGTCTGCGTCGATCAAGGAGCGAGCTCCACGGTTGAGCTCATATACGATGTAGTTCGGCATCTCGGCTTGACAATCGACCGGGATATGGCGACCCTCATCTATACCGGAATTTTCTTTGATACGGGGCGGTTCAGCTTCTCCAACACCTCGCCCAAGGCGGTGGCTATCGCCGCCGAGATGCTTAAGCTCGGGGTCGACCCTCATAACGTAAGCCGAGCCATTTATTACGAGCGCCCTGTAGAGAGTCTTAGGACCATGGGCCGCTGCCTGGAGGCCTTGGAGCTCCACCTCGACGGGCGGGTCAGCTTCATGATGGTTCCCAATGTGCTCTACGCCGACCATCCCGACCCTCCCCTTGATACGGGGAGCTTTGTCGATGCCGCCATTAGCGTCAAGGGCGCCGAGGTGGCCTGCCTCTTCAAGGAGGAGCGGCCTGGTTTGGTCAGGGTGAGCCTTCGCTCCAAGGGCCCTTGCGAGGTCGATGCGGTTGCGGGGCTCTTCGGCGGCGGCGGCCACACGAAGGCGGCGGGCTGCAGCCTCGAGGGCTCCCTGGCGGAGGCCAAGGCCAGGGTCCTGGAGGCATTGGCCAAGGCCATGATGGAGAGAACCGGCGGCACCTCCCGCGATACTCGCTGAGGCGGCCAGCTGTAGACGAAAGGAGACCGGCATGGCCTATGAGAATCTCCTCTATGAGTTGGAAGAGGGAATCGCCACCATCACCGTCAATCGCCCTCGTGTCTTTAATGCCCTCAATCGCGCATCTGTATTGGAGATGGAGGAGGCATTCTTGGATGCTCGGGCCGATGAGGAGGTGCGGGTCGTCATCCTAACCGGCGCGGGCAAGAAGGCCTTCATCGCTGGGGCAGACGTAACCGAGATCAATGAGATAGTAAAGGGCGGAGCGCTGGAAGGCCGAGACGCCCTGCCGATGAGGGGCCGACCTCTGATCAACCTCGTCATGGGGCTCGGAAAGCCCGTCATCGCCGCCGTCAACGGATACTGCCTCGGCGCCGGGTGCGAGTTGCTCTACGCCTGCACCCTTGGCTACGCGGCCGAGGGGGCCCAGTTCGGCCAGCCGGAGGTCAACCTCGGCTTCAACCCCTGCTGGGGTGGAACCCAGCAATTGACCCGCCTCGCAGGGGCGAGGAAGGCTTTGGAGCATCTGCTCTTGGGAGAGATGTTCGACGCCAGCGAGGCTCTCCGCCTGGGGATTGTGAATCAGGTGGTTGCGGCCGAGGAGCTGATGCCCACCGTCCGCGCGGTCGCCTCCGCCCTCGCGGCTAAGTCCCCTCTGGCGTTGAAGGTGATAATCGAGTGCGTCCGTCAGGCCGGCGACTTGACCCTGGAGCAGGGGCTGGACCTCGAGGCAAACAGCTTCGGGCTTCTTTGCGGCACCGAGGACATCGTCGAGGGCACCGAAGCCTTCCTTGAAAAACGAAAGGCGGAATTTCGCGGAAAATGAGCCCGCTACAGAGATATTCGGAAAATCGCGGAAAATCGCGGAAATTCACGGATAGTGAGTTCCCTTCGGTAGGACTTCGGAGGCCCGGCTCGCGACAGGTCACATGAAACGAAGATAGGGAGCGTCCCATGGCTACTCCGTCTCAGAGGACCAAGCGGCGCCGAAGAAACAAGCACCGCAGGAGCGGCAAGGAGAGTCGCCGCGAGTTCAGGAAGAACCCGCCCCGAACTCTGCCCCTGGACGAGGCTCCATCGGGGGCGGAGCTTAGGGAAAAGCGGGAGTGACGGGAGCCGAAGGCCCCCATGGAAGACCCTCCCCCGAAGCTCCTGCTCACGGGCCCGCCGCGGGTGGGTAAAACCACCTGTATCGAGAGGCTCTTAGAAAGGCTCGATGTCCCGGCGGCGGGCTTCTTCACCCGCGAGGTGCGCCGGGACGGGAGGCGGGTGGGCTTCGACGTCGAGAGCCTCGACGGCCGTCGCGGCACCCTGGCACGGCTCGAGATTCCGAGCCCCTGGCGGGTCGGGCGATACGGCGTGGAGCTGGAGAGCTTCGAGGCGGTGGCCATCCCAGCCTTGGAGGCGGGGCTGGCCTCCGGCGCTCTTCTGATCGTAGACGAGATCGGCAAGATGGAGCTCTTCTCGGAGGCGTTCAAGGCGCTTCTCACCCAGACCGTGGAGGGGCCCGCCCCACTGGTGGGCACCGTCATGGTGGGAAACCCTCCCTTCGTCCGGCGGCTCAAGACCCACCCGGCCGTCACCCTCATCGAGGTGACGCCGGCCAACCGAGACGGGCTTCCTGAAAAGCTCGCCGCCCGGCTGGCAGCCGCCCTCAACCGGGGGGGGCTCCGCCTCAGGCGGACTCCCTGTCCGCATAAAACGGGGTAGTCGGGCCGGCTCCGCCTCAGGCGGACTCCCTGTCCGCAAAGAAAACACGGACAGCCTAAATCCGCCTCAGGCGGATAACATCAAAAAACAGGCGCGCCTGTCGTCACGTACTTCCCGTATTTCCTTTACTTCCCGAATCGAGGGCGTTTTTTTTGATTTTTGTAGGGACAGGGTTTATCCCTGTCCGAAAGGCTAAAAGGCCGGACAGCCATGAAGGCTGTCCCTACACGGTCTTTTGAGCAATGAAGAGATTGAGCCCCTGGTCCAGGGGTTAGAGGGGAAATCCTCGGCCCTATTGTAGGGACGCCCCTTGTGGGTGTCCGGCCTAATAAGGTGTCGGGGCCAGGGGGCCGCTCACCCGCGACCCCTTGGCGTCCTACAAGGGCTCCTCAATTACTGCTTAAAAGAGCTTGAAATCCCCCGTGAACCTCACCCTGATGGGCTTATAGCACAGCGTTTGTGCCGAGGTCCCTCCACCCTTATCAGTGGAGGTATCCCACACCGCGGCGAAATAATTGGCACAGACGGCCAGGTCCGGAATCCTCTTGCCTTTTTCAGATTCGATGACGACCCAGCCCTCATAGACCTCCTCAACCTCGAAATTGTCGGGATCGATGGTAGAATCTTTAAACAATTTATGAATGTCCTTACAATCGATGTTGTGGGCCTTGTTGGCGCCCAATGTTATACCGTCCTTATCTGACACTTTCGTAGTGGAGTTGACGTGCTGAGGTTCCACTATCACCACCTTCTTGTTGAAATCCACGGTTCGGTCGGTGGGATTGTGGATATTGACAGTCGTAAACACAACGAATTCATTCGTTTCGTCAATATACGGAAGATCGACAAGTTCGTCAAAGTTAGTATTGCCATCATCCTGTGAACACTTAAACTTCACGCTCCAGACATTCCTTCTCCCGGCCTCCGCCTCGGAGGGCAAGGCGACGACCCCCAGCGAGGCGACGAACGCGCCCACCAGGGCGAGCACCGCGAACCTGGCCGGGAAATTGGTCTTCGACCATTCCATGAATCTCATCGTATTCTCTCCTCTCTCTGGTGTGGCGCCTTGGCGTCCTACAAATGGTCCTTGATTCCTCTACTCGAGCACGAATTTCCCCCTGAACCTCACCCTGATAGGATCGTAGCACACCGTTTCTACGGAAACCCCTCCACCCTCATCATTGGTGTCATCCCACACCGCGGCGAAATAATTGGCACAGACGGCCAGGTCCGGAATCCTTTTGCCTTTTTCGCTTTCGATGACGACCCATCCCTCAAAGACCCGCTCAACATCGAAATCCTCGGGATGAATCACAGGATCACCTTGATCAACTGTCAGGATATTCACAATGTCTAAACAATCGATGCTGTGGGCCTTGTTGGCGCCCAATGTTATACCGTCTTTAGCTGACACTTCCGTATTGGAGTTGGCGTGCTGAGGTTCCACTATCACCACCTTTTTGTTGAACCGCACGGTCCCCTCTGTGGGATTGTGGATATTGACAGTCGTCTGCACAACGAATTCATTGGTTTCGCCAATATACGGAATATCATCATCTAGAACTGGATCATAACTATTGATCCCATCTATTGA
>JADFOP010000055.1 GCA_022562795.1 Nitrospinota bacterium | reverse complement strand
ATTTAAGGAGAATCCAGTTTATATAACACGATGTAGTTGCCCCTCACGCCCCTCTGCCTCCAGGGGCAATAACTGTTGAAATATGCCCTCTAAGACGGTCCATGGATGGAGTTTCTTTTTTATGAAGGAGAAGCCTCGGCAGGTGGTGTCGGGGTCCGCCTTAGGCGGACGATCCTAACCTGCCCGGTTTTATGCGGACAGGGGTAAACCCTGTCCCTACAAAAATAGCAAAAAAACGCTCCCCATTCGGGAAGAAGAGGAAGTACGGGAAGTGCGTGACGACAGGCCCGCCTGTTTTTTGATATTTAAAAATGTAGGGACAGCCTTTAGGCTGTCCGGGTTTTCTTTGCGGACAGGGAGTCGCAAGCGACCTTTGGTCGACCCTGTCCCTACACTGGTTGTGTCGGGGTGCTGCAGGCAGCCTTGGCTGGGTCGCAAGTCCGCCTCAGGCGGAGTTGGCCCGCCTAGCTCTTGCCACTCAGCCTCCTGGCTTCGGCTATTTCCCTTCTGGCCGCCTTGGTAAGACGCTCCCTCATCCAATCCGAAAGAGTTATGCCAGCTATGCCCGCCGCTTCTCGAATTAGATCGTCTTGTTCGGGGCGTAGCCTCGCCCGGAGTTCCTTGGAGTGCCGACGCTTCCCTAGCTTTCGACGAATGATTTCCATACCTATAATGTATCCCCAATGGGGCAAGAAGTCAAGGGGCAAGTTTTCTTGTCCTACCTACATCTCCAAGCAAGTTGACCGAGTCAAGCCCCTTCGTTTTGGTGACCCACCATTCATCAATAGGTTGGACTACACGATTGAATCTCTTCCAGCCAATCAACAGGCTGAGGGCCGATTTTTTTCAAATCGTTACTGAAATCGAGGACTATTGTTACGGCCTCCCGTCGGGGTGTGGACAGGGACCCCGCCTGAGGTCCGCCTGAGGCGGACCTACCCGGGATGTGGACAGGGGTAAACCCCCTCCGCATACACGGTTCACTCTCCCGGCCCACGGACAGGGAGTCGCAAGCGACCTTTGGTCGGCCCTGTCCCTACACGAGATTCGTCCCCAAACCATCGAAACCTGGTTATGTAGGGACAGCCTTTATGGCTGTCCGCGAACAAGCAAGGCCCCCACGCCAAGGATGAACCCCTCCGCATACACGGTTCACTCTCCCGGCCCACGGACAGGGTAAACCCTGTCTATGCAGATCGTACACCCACGTTTTTCACAAAAAGAGAAGTTTGCCCCATTGACCGTTCAAGCTTCCCGACGGGCCGATTTTCCGCGATTTTCCGCGATTTTCCGAATACGAGGGGGGGGCAATCGAAAATTGAACGAAAAATGTCCGCTCGTTCATCTCTTTCATCGGAAAAAGATAACACCGGCCAGGTAAACCACGTAAATAAGCCCGCCCGCGAGCAAGGCCGTGGCCTTGAGGGAGCCCGAACGGAACAGGGAGAAGTAGACGAGGCCGGCGGCCCCCAGTGCTAAGATGATGTTGATGAGCTCTATCGTGCCGAGACTCCATTTGGTGAAGATAAGTCCGAAAGCGACGGGAATCATTGATTGGAATATCATGGCGCCCGTTATGTTGCTTACAGCAAGAGTGTCTTGGCCCCGCAAAATCCACGTAACGGAATTGTATTTCTCCGGCAGCTCCGTCGCCAAAGGGGCCAAGATAAGAGAGAGGACCAGCGCGGGCACTTTCATGTAGAGCGCTAAAGAAATGACGGATGAAACGAAGAGAGTTGCTCCCGCTAAGATGAATGCCAATCCAGCCACGAGTTGCACCGCTACCGTCTTTACCTCCATAGGCATCCCCGCGTAACGCTCCATATAAAGCACCTTCGTGTAGACTTCGCTCTTTCGGGCTTTTAGGCTTATTGAATATTTTACGTACCAGGCATAGAGACAGACGAGAACTGCCGCGCCTACGTACTTCAGCAATGGGAGGTTTATCAGTGAAACTACCAAAACCCCAACGAAACACGCGAGGAAAACTCCAAGCTCGGAGCGAAGCACTTTCGTGTCTATGGACAATGCCAGGTTTTGTCGCCTGCCCCGGTATCTCTCTACAATTACCGTAATTCCTAATATAGCCAAAGCTAATGTGGCCAGCATAAAGGGGGCGCCCAAAATAGCACCCACGCCCACTGCCTCCCCGTGCCCCTTGGGGCCGAAAATGACGGCTATTACGGGGATGGAGCTCTCAGGAAGAGCAGTCCCAACCGCTGCCAATACGCCTCCGGTGGCATGATGGGATAGCTTGAATATCCTCCCTACGTGCTCGACTGCGTTGGTAAAGAACTCACAACCCAACAGGATCAATGGAATTGAGCCTACAAGCACCCCAGCGCTCAGCCGTGGAGCCCCTTCGGTCTGTAGGCGTCCGGAGAATGCTAACCAACATAAGCCCAAAGGGATTAGGATGACCAAAATCCCCATCAACTGCCCGGCACGACCCCTCAAAGCCAAAAAACCTCCTTTTTTACTTCCTAATAGCAGTCTCAGCCAAAAACCGCTCGTTGATGGTAATCCAACGGGAAGGGAGTGGCTATATGAACATACCACCTGCCAGGTTGGTAAGAAACATCCGTGTTTATGGCGGCGTTCGATTCTGATTTGGGAATGAAGTTGTCCCTGGCGGTTCAAAAGGTCTAACGAGCAATGAATGGAGGGAAATTTTGTCCCGAAAAGCAAGGGCTCCTAATCATGGAGCCCTTAACTTATTAATTATATTGGCGGGGCTGACGGGATTTGAACCCGCGACCTCCGGCTTGACAGGCCGGCGTTCTAAACCATGCTGAACTACAGCCCCGCCCGTATGCGAGTTTCGCAATGGCAAAGAGGCTAGAGCCTCCAGACGAGATTCTACGACACGTAGCCGCGACGGGCAAGGGGAAAATCCGCTCGCCTGTGCAGGAAGGCATCTGGGTGGGCGTATCTTCGGGTTACCCCCAGGCGCTCCCTTGTGTATAGTGGCCCCAGCGCCTCGGGGGGCGAGGGGCTCAGAAGAAGCCACGGCCCTGGAGAAGGCAGTGGGGGAATCGGCGATTCAAACAGGTTTCAATTAAACCAGGAGGTCAGGCCTATGCGCATGCGGTCTCTCGGAAAGACCGGCCTCAAGGTCTCCGAGCTTTGCTTCGGCAATATGACCTTTGGCGGCCGAGGGTACTGGAAAACGATCGGCGACCTCGCTCAAGAGGAAGCGGACGTGCTCGTGGGCATGGCGCTGGAAGCGGGGGTCAACTTTTTCGACACCGCGAATGTCTACTCCGAGGGGCTTGCCGAAGAGATGTTGGGAAAGGCGCTCGGCCACCGACGCGGCGAGGTGATACTGGCGACGAAAGTCCGGGGCCGAATGGGACCGGGGCCGAACGAGGTCGGCCTCTCCCGCCACCACATCATGGAGTCCTGCAACGCGAGCTTGAGAAGGCTCGGGACCGACTACATCGACCTCTATCAGGTCCACAGCTTCGACCACGAAACCCCGCTGGAAGAGACCCTGCGGGCCCTCGACGACCTCGTCCGTCAAGGCAAGGTCCGCTACCTCGGCTGCTCGAACTTCACCGGCTGGCAGCTTATGAAGGCCCTGGCGATCTCTGACAATCTCGGCCTCGAGCGGTTCGCGACCCTCCAGGCCTACTATTCGCTGGTCGCCCGCGAGCTGGAGCTAGAGCTCGTCCCGCTCTGCCTCGACCAGGGTCTCGGCATCCTGCCCTGGAGCCCCCTCGCGGGAGGGTTTCTGACGGGCAAATACCGAGGCGGACAGGCCAGGCCCGAAGGCGCCCGCCGAAGCACCCCTGAGGGGGAGTTCATCCCGATAGATGAGGAGAAGGGGTTAGCGATCGTCGAGGAGCTGGAGCGCGTAGCCGCCGGCCGCAAGGCCAGCGTCGCCCAGGCCGCGCTCAACTACCTGCTTCGCAGGCCCGGTGTCACATCGGTCATCATCGGCGCCAGGACGCCGGAGCAGCTAGCCGACAACCTCAAGGCGACCGAGTGGGAGATGACGCCGGAGGAGGTCTCCCGCCTCGATGCCCTAAGCCAGCCGCCCACGCTCTACCCCCACTGGTTCCTCGATAAAGTCAGCCAGGATCGGTAGGGGAGGAGAGGCTCCTATTTGTAGCTGGCAATCTGAATCATTGCAGCTCACGGACGGACTTCGAGCACTCCTTCCATCCCTTTTTTCCTGTGGCTTTTGGAAAAGAACAGTTTCTTAGTGCAATAAAAGGCGTATTTTCCAGGCTTCGTAGGAGTGAACCGTATAACTTTTGGAGTTCTGCTCAGGGATTCAGAAACCTCAATTCCAGCATCCGGGGCCTCTATTGTTATGTTATGCGGAACAATTATAGAATCTTTTTTGATCGTGATTTCCACCGGCACATTCGCTTTAACGATGATGTAATCCGGGTCGAAGAAATAATCTCCCCCAAGAACTTCTATCCTTTGGACACCGTCGGTGGAGGTGGTCGCATGGAAAACCTTCTGCCGACCGTTTGCACTTCCAGCAAAACAAAGACTAAAAAGGCCGACAATCACAAGGAAATAGTTGAGGTGCATTCTTGACCTTTTCAACCGTGCCATTGGGCTCCTCAATACGCCCTCGCCGCGACGACCCGTCTTTCGCTATCCCCGCCGCAGAGGATGCAGCGGCCGGCCTCGGCCTCGCCGTCGAGCGGGATTGCCCGGATGGTGACCTTGGTCTCTTCCTGGAGGCGATCCTCGCACGGCTCGGCCCCGCACCAGTGGATGCTGAAGAACCCGCCGCCGGCCTCGTTTATCTCCTTGAGCTTCTCAAAGTCATCGAGGACGTGCGTGTGCTGGTCACGAAAGGCCAGGGCGCTAGATAAAAGATTTGCCTGGACGGCCTCCAAGAGGTCCCGGATCGCCTGGGCCGCCCCTTCCTGAGGAACAGAGGCCTTCTCCCCCGTGTCGCGCCGGGCCAGGACGACCTCTCTTCGCTCCAGGTCGCGGGGGCCGACCTCCACCCGCACGGGCACGCCCAAGAGCTCCCACTCGTTGAACTTCCATCCCGGCGTGTGCTCCTCGCGGGAGTCCACGTGGCATCGGACGTCGCCTCCGAGGGCGGCCCGGAGCGTCTCAGCCGCCTCCAGCACACGGGCCCGTTCGGCCTCGCCCTTGAAGATGGGGACGACGACGACCTGATTGGGGGCGAGCTTCGGGGGCAGCACGAGCCCCTGGTCGTCGGAGTGGACCATCACGAGGGCGCCGATGAGGCGGGTCGAGACCCCCCAGCTCGTGGCCCAGACGTGCTCTAGGTCGCCTCTTTCGTTCTGGAAGGTGACGTCGAAGGCCCGGGCGAAGTTCTGGCCCAGGTTGTGGGAGGTGCCGGCCTGGAGGGCCCGGCGGTCCTGCATCATGGCCTCGATGGTGTAGGTCTTAAGCGCCCCGGCGAAGCGCTCGCGCTCGGTCTTGAGGCCCGTTACAACCGGCATCGCCATCCACTCTTCGGCGAAGCTGCGGTAAAGCTCTAGGATGGTCAGCGCCTCCTCTTCGGCCTCCTCGAAGGTCGCGTGTGCCGTGTGGCCCTCCTGCCAGAGGAACTCAAGGGTGCGAAGAAAAAGCCTGGTGCGCATTTCCCAGCGGACGACGTTCGCCCACTGGTTTATGAGGAGCGGGAGGTCCCGATAGCTCTGAATCCACTTCTTGAACATCGGCCAGATGATGGTCTCGCTCGTTGGGCGGATGACGAGCGGCTCTTCGAGCTTTTTGCCCCCGCCGTGGGTGACGACGGCGAGTTCGGGCTTGAAGCCCTCGATGTGCTCCTCTTCCTTCTTCAGGTAGCTCTCGGGGATGAGGAGGGGGAAGTAGGCGTTGACGTGACCTGTGGCCTTGAACATCGCGTCCAGGGCCTGCTGGATGTTCTC
The DNA here is from genome assembly GCA_022562795.1 of Nitrospinota bacterium. Classification (GTDB taxonomy): domain Bacteria; phylum JADFOP01; class JADFOP01; order JADFOP01; family JADFOP01; genus JADFOP01. The sequence goes on along the minus strand of JADFOP010000055.1, from coordinate 5,218 downwards.
CCAGAGCGCGTAACCGTTTGGCCGTATAACCATGCAGCCCTTGACGGGGGCGTAGTCGGCGAGCTTCGCCTGAAGGACTACGTCAACGTACCACTGGTTGTAGTCCTCGCTCCGAGGGGTGATTCGCCGGGCCATGGGTTCCTCGTCCGGGCTCTTACTTTGGGTCTCTCGGCAACGGGATTCTACAGGCTGGGTGGGATAAATGCAACCGGGGCTGCCCTGGGCGGTCCCCCCTAAAGGAAGGCATCCTTGCCGGCCTTAGTCGGGCGGAACTCGAAAGAGACGCATGCGCCACCATTGATGGCGAGACCAACCGTATTTGAGGTATTATTAAAGAAAGGTGAGTAAATAGGAGATGGTCCCGCATCTGAGCCACTATAGGGTTTGATATACTTTGGGGGGCGGTGCCTAATGGCTCAGTGAGAAGGGGTGTTGAGGGATGAAAAACAAGGTGGTTAAGTCAGAAGAGGAGTGGAAACAACTTCTCACGCCGGAGCAGTTCGAGATCTGTCGGAATAAAGGAACGGAAAAACCCTTCTCAGGGGAGTACTTCGATTGCAAGGACGAAGGGAGCTACCAATGCGCCTGTTGTGGCAACGAACTGTTCAGCTCCGAGACGAAATTTGATTCCGGTACCGGTTGGCCGAGCTTCTGGGCTCCTATGTCACCGGAAAACATCAGAACCGAAGATGATCATAGCATCTTGATGCGAAGGGTCGAGGTGCTCTGCAGTGTGTGCGATGCCCACCTCGGACACATCTTCAACGACGGTCCCCCGCCGACGAACCAGCGTTACTGCATCAATTCTGTCTCCCTCAAACTCCTCAAGAGCCGTTGAGCTAACGCCTCCCCGTACTAAGTTACTTACTCTAAAAACGTTATGCTGCAAGGCCCGTTTACAATGGTGTTGGTCCGAAGCCTCCAAGCGGCCACACCCAAGAAGGGTGTGGCCCGAGCCGTTCCGCTAAGCAATCGAATAATATGGTAGGCGGAGCAGGATTTGAACCTACGACCTCCGGCTTGTAAGGCCGGCGCTCTCCCAACTGAGCTATCCGCCCACCTACGGTTATTTTCCTATATGCCACCTATGGGCATGGCTGTCAACCTCTTGGGAGCCCGCCTTACCGTGCCGGGGTCGGAATTCTCGTTAGGCCGGGGGCGTTCCATCTCCACCTATTTTCTTTGGAGCGCGATGTTTCGACGGTCGGCAGCCCATCGAGGCGGAGCTAGATGCGCTATCTTTACATATTCCGCCTACTCGCCTATAGTGATGCCTCCAAAGCTGGTTTGACATAAGCGGAGAAAGCGAAATGGCTCATCCCTTTGTAGAGCGCCTCTCACGCGGACTGCTGCTTTCCGACGGCGCCATGGGGACGATGCTCTACGCTCAGGGGGTGTCGCTCGAGCGGTGCTTCGAGGAGCTCAACCGTTCGACCCCCTCGCTTGTCCAAGACGTTCATCTTAACTACATCCGCGCCGGAAGCGAGCTCATCGAGACCAATACCTTCGGGGCCAACCGGGTCCGTCTCGCCTCCTATGGTATGGAAGACAAGGTCCGGGAGTTCACCCTGTGGGGCGCCAAGACGGCTAAGTACGCAAGGGACATCTCGGGCGAGCCGGTCTTCATCGCGGGCTCCGTCGGTCCCCTGGGGAAACCCCTGAGGCCCGTCGGCAAGATAACCCGCGAGGAGGCCCGCGAAGTCTTCCGCGAGGTGGCCGAAGGTCTTCTCGAAGGCGGTGTCGACTGCTTCACCGTTGAGACCTTCTACGATTTAGACGAGGTGACCGAGGCCGTTCTCGCCATCCAGGAGCTGACGGACCTGCCCATTATCGCCCAGATGACCTTCAACGAAGACGGCAAGACCTCTCGCGGCCACACGGTGGAGGAGGTCGTGGAGGGTCTCTCGGCGCTGGACGTGGCCGTCATCGGGGCGAACTGCTCCGTGGGGCCCCAAGGCATGCTCGACGTCATCGCCAGGATGCGCGAGCTCACCGACCTGCCCCTCAGCGTCCACCCGAACGCCGGCATGCCCCGGATCGTCCAGGACCGCTACATCTATCTCTCTTCGCCGGAATACGTGGCTGAGTATGCCGCGGCCTTCGCCGAGGCGGGCGCCCAGATTATCGGCGGATGCTGCGGGACGACCCCCGACCACGTCCGCGCCATGGGGAAGGCCCTGGTCGAGCTCGCCCCGCCCGTGGAGTCGGTCGCCGCCGCCCACCGGGAGACGATAGAGGTGGGCCGCCAAGAGGAGGTATTCGCCCCGCCCGCCGAGGCGAAGAGCCACCTGGCCCATCTCGTGGAGCAGGACCACTTCGTGGTGAGCGTCGAGGTCGACCCACCCAAGGGGACGAACCCCAGAAAAGACATCGAAGGGGCGGCCATACTGAAAGCCGCCGGGGCGGACCTCATCAACGTCGCCGACAGCCCCATGGCGCGGGTCCGGATGGGGTGTCTGGCCATGGCCTACCTGATTCAGCGGGAGGTGGGCATCGAGACCATTATCCACTTCACCACGCGGGATAGAAACCTCATGGGCCTGCAGAGCGACCTGCTGGGCGCGCACGCCGTCGGCATCCGGAACATCCTGGCCCTCACCGGCGACCCCCCCCGCATCGGCGACTGTCAGGACGCAACACCCGTTTTCGACGTCGATAGCGTGGGGCTCATCCACATTCTTCATAAGCTCAACGAGGGCAAGGACCTCTCGGACCACGCGATCGGGGAGCCGGCGCGCTTCTTCGTCATCTGCGCCGTCAACCCCGCCGACCCGGACCTGGAGGCCGAGATGGGCCGGTACCGGAGGAAAATTGAAGCCGGGGCGGAGCTCGCCATGACCCAGCCCCTCTTCGAGCTCTCCACCCTGCGGAGGTTCCGCGAGCGGTGCGAGGAGCTCGGCCTCACAATCCCGGTCCTGCTCGGAGTCCTGCCGCTGATGAGCTTCCGCCACGCCTCCTTCCTCCACAACGAGGTCCCGGGGATAGAGATCCCCGAAGATGTCCGCAAGCGGCTTCAGGATGCCGGCGATAAGGCCCGTCAGGTTGGCGTGGAGCTGGCCGTGGAGTTCCTCGAGGAGGCCGCGCCCCTGGTCAAGGGCACCTACCTCATGCCCTCTTTCGGCCGCTACGAGGTGGTGGCCGAGATTGTCGAGGGAATCCGTCGAGGCTGACGGAGCGGCGGTGATTTGAGGGAGGGCCTCAGGCGGATGTCCGTGGGTTGGAAGGGCGGGTCGCACCCCTTAAAGGCCGGACAGCCATAAAGGCTGTCCCTACATAAAAAAACAGGGCGCCCAGTTTGGGCGCCCTGCTTGAATGGCGAGTCTTGTGCCCGTGTAGAGACAGGGTTTACCCCTGTCCGAGCGAACATCCATAAATCCGCCTCAGGCGGACTAAATAATCCTACTCATCCCCCGTGCCGGGGGTGCAGACGTCGAACCCGCCGGTGACGAAGGTGTTGCCGAAGCCGTCATCCACGCCGCCGCCGAAGCCGCTGCAATCAGAATCGGTATCGTCGTCTCCCTTGCCGGCCAGGTCGGTCCTGTTGCCCTTCATCGTGTTGTTCTTGATAATCGTATCACCGCCGGCGCCGCCGTTGTTCTCGATACCCGTCCCGCGGTTGTTTCTCACGGTGTTGCCGTCGATGATGTTGTCGTCGGAGTCTGTGTCGTCGATGTCGAACCCATCCCCGAAGTTTTTCGTGATGGTGTTCTTAATAAACGTATTCGTGTCGGAGTCGTTTATCTTAAAGCCGTCCTCGGCGTTCCCTATGCTCCGGTTGTTTTTGAAGGTGTTGGAGTCGCTGCCACTAAAGACCCCGAAGCCTTCCTGGCCGTTGTCTCTGGCGAGGTTGTTCTCAAAGAGAGTTTTATCGACGTTATTGATTTCGAAGCCTTCTTCATTGTTTCCTATGGCCTTGTTGCCTGAGATGGTGGTCTTCTCGAAGTCCTGGAGGCGGAAGCCCTCATCGTCGGCGTTCCGGATGGAGCGGTTGCCTATAATCGGGCCGGTGCATTCACCAGTAGGGGCAAGACCATCATCATCGCAGTCGAGGTCGAACCCTTCGCTCTGGTTTTCAATCGCCCGGTTGTTCACAAACTCGTTGCGGTCGCCGCAGCTAACGAAACCCTCGCTTTCGTTCCCGATGGCGAGATTCCTTTCAAACTTGTTGGCGTCGTTGCTGCAGTTGTCGTGATCGAAGCCGTCATCACCATTTTCGATCGCGACATTCCTTCGGATGGTGGAATCATCGGTATCATCAAATTCAAAGCCGTCTTCGTCATTGCCCCGGGCGAGATTATTCGCCACAATAGCCCTGTCCATGTCATCCAGGTCGAAGCCGTCACCTTCATTGACCTCGGCCCTGTTGCCGATAATGGAGTGGTCATCTCCTTCGATATCGAAACCATCGCTATTGTTTCGGAACGCCCTGTTGCGCAGTATTTTGATATTCTTACTGTCACTGGACCCGATGTTGAACCCATCAATTGTATTTGCGATGGCGGTGTTGCCCACAATGGTCCCGTCGCTGCTGCCGATATTGAAGCCGTCGCCAAATAGGGGGATATTGATTACGCCATTAACCGGAATCTCCAAGGTGAAGCCATTGTTGATGGCCGTGTTGTTCTTTACCAGGAAATTGTCACCGTCCAGTTCAAGGCCGTCACCGAGGTTGTTAAGCAGGGTGTTGTTCTTGATGGTGGCGCCGTCCCCAAACACATCGATGCCGTCTGCGAAGAAGAAGTGCTGCACCGTGCAGCCGTCAATCGTGACATCGTCCGCATCGACGTCGATCCCGTCGGTGGTCAGGACCCGGGCGCCGCCCGGGGCGTCGCTCGGGATGGCACCGTCGATGACCGCGCCCCTCTCGCACTTGATGGTGATGTCATCAGTATCTATATCCACGGACTCGTGGTACTCCCCGTTGGGGCCGAGCCCGCCGCCTTTCTTGACCACAATAGTATCGCCTTTCTTCGCCGCGTCCACCGCGTCCTGGATGGTGGGCTCATCGTTGGGTACGACTATCGTAGCCCCAAAGGCCGGCCCGGCGGCAAGAGCGAGCGACAGCAGCGCCGACAGCGCTACGAGGCTTCCACGAGCGATTCTTCCTGTTCCCATCATTCCCTTCATCCTCTCTTCCTCCTCCTTTTTTGGCCTAATCCTGTGTAGGGACACCCCTCGTGGGTGTCCGGCCTTTTGGGCAGCGACCCGCCCGTCTAAC
>JADFOP010000054.1:1970-11907 GCA_022562795.1 Nitrospinota bacterium | reverse complement strand
CCAAGGATAGCGCCGCCCACCGTCAAGCCGAGCATGGGTACTGAAGCGTACTGCAGCTTGGCCAAAGTGCCCACTAAGACCCCGTATATAAACCCCAACACCAGCCCGATCCGAACCTCCCGTAGGACGACCATCCCTATGGCCTTCTTGTCTATCTGGCCCAAGGCGAGCCCGCGTATGACGATAGCGGCAGATTGCGTACCCACGTTACCGCCCATCCCCATGATGATGGGGATGAAGGCCGCCAATACGACGAGCCGGTCCAGGGTCCCCTGGAAGTGGCTGATAATCTGGATTGCCGCGATCCCCCCGATGCAGCTCACCAAGAGCCACGGCAGCCGGGCTCGGACGACTCCAAATAGAGATTCGGTTTCCATCCCCTCTCGGGAGCCACCCGCCATCAGCAACATATCCTCGGTGGCCTCCTCATAGATGACGTCTATCACATCGTCCACCGTGGCCATCCCCAGCAGCTTGTTTTCATCGTCCACCACGGGAACGGCCAGCAAGTTGTAGCGCCTCACGAGCTTGGCAACCTCCTCCTGGTCTGTGGAGGCTGAGACGCTCAGGACATTCTGGTTCATGAAGGACTTCATGGCAGCCGTTGGATGGGCCAAGATGATTTCCCGTAACGAGGTCACACCTAGCAAGTGGCCCTTGTCGTCCACAACGTAGATGTAGAAAACCATCTCCACCTCGCTGGCCCGGCGCACCTCGGCGACAGCCTCCGCAGCTGTCATCTCCTCAGGGAAGGCCAACACGCTGGTCGTCATAATTCCGCCTGCGGATTCCGACGGGTAGAGCAAGAGCTGCTCAACCTCGGCCGACTCATCCCGATGCATGGCCTGCAAAACCTCCTCGGCAAAATCTGAATCCATACGGCCAACGAAGTCGGCGGCGTCGTCTGAATCCATCGCCTGCACGATCTGGGCGATCCGCTTTACATCCAAGGGCGAGACAATCTCCTCCACCGTTTTGGGGTCGCTCTCCCTCAGGATTTGGGCGGCGAGCTTCAAATCTTCGACTAGATTAAACAGGCTTTGCTGGTCTGGGAGGGGGAAGCCTCTAAGGAGACGGGCGATATCGGCCGGATGGAGTTTGGAGAAAATATTCTGGATATGGGCCGTTGCGTGGCGATGCAAAAGCTTCCGAACGGTCTCCACGGTCATGAGGAACTTCTGGTCTAGCATGATAAGAGTCCACAGCTAATGTGTTTTCAAGTAGATGCAACCGTTTGGGCTCCATCCTCTCTGCAGCCGGTGTACTGGTCTACCTAGCTTAAAGAATTCGGGAGTTGCATGTCAACGACCTTTTGGCCTTCAAGGAGCGGGTGAGACGTTTGGGCAGGATAGCTGGAACGTTTTATAAAGTAAACGTAAATTTGGATTTGAGGGTTGGGTTTTTGATAAGGAAGCTTCCAACTGTAGCAAATCTGGGTTGTTAGAGGGTTCCGCTTCGCCAACTAGGATGCACTTACAAGGAAAACCCTAAGGGTCATGGCAGGTGGGATTATGGGGCTAGCTCCAATCGGTCGCCGAGCCGAAGTCCGTGGGCGGACGCCTGGCCGGCCGAGAGCTCCAGCACGTAGCGGGCCGGGGAGCGGGAGCGATAGGAGGGGCAACGCGCGACGGGCCCTATGCATGGCGGGAGTTGCTCCAGGACCTCGGTGATCCGGCCCTGGCCGTCGGCAAAAACGATGTCGAGGGGCATGAGGACGTCCTTCATCCAGAAGGCGCGGAGGGCGGCCTCGGGGTACAGAAAGAGCATCCCGCTTCCAGGCTGCAAGCTGTCTCGGCCCTTGAGACCGCGGATTTGCTCCTTAACCGTAAGGGCGATCTCGACCGTGAAGGTGGTCTTGGGCCGACCCGTCGAGGCATCAAGAACCCGAAGCAGCCGCTCTCCCGCGCCCACAAGCTCACTCGCAGGGAGACAGAGCGCCACGGCGGCTAGCAACGCCCAGATCAATAGGCGTCCTAGCGATACCCGTCGGGGGCGCCCGCGCTGCTCTTCCATGGGTCTCCTCCAGCTAACAGATTGACACTTCAACCGTTAGACCATAGAATTGGCCGGGCGGTTGAACGGAAACCCTTCTAGGACGGGCCTCATGAGACGATCCCTGGCCATAGGATTAATCGGTGTCGGCCGCCACGGCGAGCGCTACGCCCGCCATCTGGCCGACGGCGTCCGCGGCGCCTCGTTGGCGGCCATATCCCGACGTAACGAAGAGATAGGCCGCCGCCAGGCGGCCCGCCTCGGGTGCGCCTACCACCGCGACTGGGCCAACCTGATTGCCGACCCAGCGGTCGAGGCCGTCTGCCTGACCGTTCCCCCGGGCCTGCACCTCCCGATTGCCCGGGCTGTAGCCCGCGCGGGCAAGCCGCTTCTGGTCGAGAAGCCGCTGGCCACCACGACCAGGGCGGCAGGGGCGATCTGCGACACGTTCAATTTGACGGGCCTCACCCTCATGGTGGCCCAAACGCTTCGCTACAGCCCCGCCATCCGAACCCTCAAGGCCCGCCTCGCATCCATCGGCCCGCCTCAGGCCATCCACGCCGCCATGAGGCAGGAACCCCTTCCCCAGACCTGGAAGAGCGACCCCACCCTCGCCGGCGGCGGCTGCCTTCTGCAGATAGGCGTCCACCTCTTCGACGCCATCCGATACCTCACGGGAGAGGAGGTCTCTCGAGTTTGGTGTCAGACCCGCCGGGTGAAAAACCCCCTCCTCGAAGATGTCGCCTCGGCCGTCCTGACGCTTCGTGGCTCCGGGATCCTATGTAGCCTGGAGGCCTCCAAAGTCTCCGATGGCCGAACCGGTGTGCTGACGGTCGTAGGCGAACGCGGCCAGCTCGTAGCCGACTTCCTCCAGGGGACCCTCACAAAGGTGATGGGGCGCGCCATCAGGCCCCTGGCGGTACGAGGCCCAAGCCAGACGATCGTGGCCGTGCTGGAGGATTTCTCCCGCGCCGTCCGCACCCGACGGCCGCCTCCCGTCTCCGGCGAGGACGGCCTCCGGGCCGTCCGTATCGCCCTGGCCTGCGTCCGCTCCGCCGCCGAAGGCCGACCAATTCGCCTGAGGGCTTAAGCCCCCCGACCTCACTCTCCGGCCACGAAGGCCTCCAGCTCCGCCAGTACCCGTGAGCGCTCCTCGGCGGGGAACGACCAGACGGTGGCCAGGATCGGGCCCTCGTCTAGAGCGTCCATGAGATCGGCTGCGACTGGTTGATGGTGCGGTCCGCTGGAGGGGGGCCCAAGGAAACGGCGGAAGAGCTCAAAGAGGCCGTATGTCTCCGGCCAGAGCGGCCAGAGGTCCAACGAACACCAGGTCGGACCGATGATGAAACACCACCCCTGCCTGGAATCACGAACGGGATCGTGCGCCGTCCCTTCGAGTCGGACGTAGCCAGAGCCTTCTTCCCGTCTAACCGTGAACGTCCACGCCATGAGAAATCCTTCCAGCCCGGCCCGATTGTACCACGGCTAAGGGGGAGTGGATAATGGAGATGAGGGCATTAGGGCGGGGCCTGGGAGGGATTGCCGAGACGGTGCCAAAGCGAAGAGGGAAAAGGCAATTTCCGAGGCCCAACGCTCCGCCACGAGGCTGAGGATCCTTACCCCGTCTCTATCCATGTGGTAGTATCCGTCAGGTTAGCGATTTTGAGGGTTTAGCCTGGAGGAGGCAACGTATATGCGCGCCATTCGCGTCCACGAATACGGTGGCCCGGAGGTATTTAAGCTTGAGGAGGTTACCCTACCTGAGCCTGGAGGCGGCGAGGCCCTAGTCACCGTTGAGGCCGCAGGCGTCAATTTCATCGACGTCTACCACCGCACGGGCCTCTACCCAGGTGCGCTTCCCTTCACCCCTGGGATGGAGGCCGCGGGGGTGGTCGAGGCCGTGGGCCCGGGGGTCTACGAGGTGGAGGTTGGCGACCGCGTGGCCTACGCAATGGAGCGGGGCTCATACGCTGAGAGAGCCGTCGTGCCCGCCTGGAAGCTCGTACGCCTGCCTGAGAGCCTGGACGCCGAAGCCGGGGCGGCCGCTATGCTCCAGGGCATGACCGCCCACTACCTCACCCGCTCTACCTACCCCCTCGCCGGGGGCGAGACGGCCCTGGTCCACGCGGCGGCCGGAGGGGTAGGTCTTCTGCTCGTCCAGATGGCGGCCAGGATCGGCGCCACGGTTATCGGAACCGTCTCGACGGAGGAGAAGGCCCGCCTGGCGCGCGAGGCAGGGGCCGACGCCGTGATCCTCTATACGGAGGGCGACTTCGCCGAGGAAACGCTCAGGCTGACCGACGGCCGGGGTGTTCACGTCGTCTACGACTCGGTGGGCCAGGCGACCTTCGACCAAAGCCTCGCCTGCCTCAGGCCGCGAGGCCTCCTTGCGCTCTTCGGGCAGTCGAGCGGACCCGTCCCTCCCATCGACCCTTCGGTCCTGGCGGCCGGGGGGGGATCGCTCTTCCTCACGCGGCCGGGCCTGGCGCACTACGCGGCCGATCGCGGCGAGCTGCTAGAGCGGGCGGGCGATGTGCTCCACTGGGTTGCGACGGGGGAGCTGCGGCTCAGGATTGATAGGACCTACCCTTTGAGCGAGGCCGCTGAGGCACACCGCGCGCTGGAGGGCCGCCAGACAGCGGGCAAAGTGCTTCTGGTGCCCTGAGCGCCAAAGGGAGCCTTCCGACCAGGGATAGTCCTTTCCCGAGGGAACGGTGTTATCCTGTGGGCTTGCGCTCGGCTACTTGCTCTTCCGGGCCTTAGGCTTCGGCGGGGTGGCCGCCTCAGCCTCCTCCTCCTCCAGCCAGATGATCTCGTAGCTGTAGCGGGTGAGGAGAAACATCCCGACGATAGGGCCGGTGATCTCTGCTGGGACTGGCTCCACCCCCCTCTTGAAATTGAGGCGGAAGATTTCTCTCCGTAGGTTCATAGTTCTTTCCTCGGACGGGCCAGCGGAATCTGGGTTTTATTCGAAGTCAAAGGGCCGGGGCGGAGGCCCTTCCAAGTCCTTCACCTGCTTGCGGGCCTCCTCCACCTTTTTGGCCAAAATCTCCTTGCGGTGCTTTTCCTCCTCGGTCCGCTGTCGGACCCGCTCTCGGCGGGCCTGCTTTTGGGCTTTGAGGGCCTCGACCGCCGAGCTCAGGCTCTCCGGTGCGTCGGTCGTCTTGAAGGGCTCGGTGTGGAGGATGGCGCCGGTGTCCCGGTCAATGGTCAGCATGGCCTGGCAACATGGGCATTGCAGGCTCCAGCGCTCCGACGAAGCGGAGTCTGACATGGTTCGACCTCCTCTTGGCATTTCGAACCCATTATAGCGCAGGGGGCCGGAGGCGCAAAGGCTCCGCACAAGGGAGCCGTATGCCCTGGGCCCGCGTGCGTATCGACCGGCATCAGCTCAGGCGCCCCACCACCTGGCCCATACGCCATATCCCCATCCAGGACAGGCTCTACCCCGGAAGCGCTCTTCCTACGCATGGAGCATCTACGGGTTGAACATTCCACCCGACCAGGCAGGGATTGTTTACAAAATGGTGGTGCCAGGGAATCTCCAAAGTTCCTGGTTACTGAAACCATTTCATTAAGTTGGAGATTTTTCTAAACTCTCGCTCGTACCCCCCGATTTAATGAATAAGCAACAACGGTGCGGGTCCTTCTTGCGAGGAGGGATGCCTGTCCGAGTGGGTAGCAAAAACGTCTCCGACATCCGTCGCCGTTCGATAAGAAAGCGGGGGAGCCGGGGTGAATTGCAAGAAGGAGAAGAGCCATCGGAGCGCAACCCTCTCAGGACCAAGAGGTCCACTATCAGCGGGAGTACCTGAGGGCAGAGCTCTCCCTATCGGTCTCCTATCGAGTCATCACCGAGGGTGAGCACAACCGGCTGGGTGGCGAGCTCCGCGAGGATGTCATCCGCCCTATGCCCCTCTACTACCGGGGGGCCCTCAACAAGGCCAAACGCGGCAGTCTCAACTCCAGGGGCAGGAGAGACTGGAAGGGGATCGAGGGTCGCCTCGTCGATGTCGGCGGCGGTGGGCTCAAGTTTTCGTGCGACGAAGCCCCTGAGGTCTCCTCGCTCGTGGAGGTGTCCTTCGAGCTTCCAGATTCAGGGGAGGCCCGTATCCATTGCGCCGGCCGCGTCCTCCGGGTAAAAGAGAAGGAAACAGGCTGGTCAGTTGCCATAGAGTTCACCCACATCCGGGAGGCCGACCGAGAACGGACAATCCAAAGCGTCTTCCAGATGTCGATGCGGCAGTCCCGAGTCGATAAACTCCAAGAAGTCTCCTCCAATTGACATTCGTCCAGCGAGGGGGGCCATCCACGCTGTCGCCCCTCTTCGACGAAATCTTCCGAGCAAGCCGCTCTCTCGTTCCACGATAACATCCCATTTTCACATCGGTCTTTTAGAATGTAGCTTTCACCGACCGTCTCGTGGTAATATCAAAGACTTGGTTTGGTCCTATCCCTCCGGGGATGGTCAGCAACGGGTGGATCGTTTATGGAGCATCATAAAGTCATCACGGTAAAGATCCGCAACATCCCAGGCCTGCTGGGCCAGTTGGGTGTGCAAATCGGCGAGGCGGGTGGACTCATCGGCGACATCAAGGTCCTTCGCATGGGGAGAGACTACCTTACACGAGATATCACCGTGCTCGTCAAGGATCAAGAACAGCTCAAGGATCTGCTGGTTTTGATCCAGACCCTGGAAGGGGTTGAACTGCTGGCCGTAAAAGACCGGGTCTTCGACCGCCACCAGGCTGGCAAGATTCATACGAGAAGCACCGTGCCAGTGGACTCCCCCGAGGACCTTCGTGACATCTATACCCCGGGGGTCGCCCGTGTCTGCCAGGCGATTAAAGACGATCCGGAGCTTGCCCGGGACTACACCACAATACCATCGACCGTGGCGATTGTGACCAACGGGACGGCCATCCTAGGGCTTGGCGACATCGGCCCGGTAGCGGGCATGCCCGTCATGGAAGGGAAATCGGTCCTTCTCGATAAGCTGGTGGGCCTCTCCGGGGTGCCCATCCTAGTCGATTCCCACGACCCCCAGGTGGTCATTGAGACGGTCGTCGCCATCGCCCCGACTTTCGGCGCCATCAACCTGGAGGACATCCGCGCCCCTGAGTGCTTCATCATCGAGGAGGAGCTGCAGCGGCGGCTGCCCATCCCCGTTATGCACGACGACCAGCACGGCACGGCCGTCGTGGTGCTGGCAGCCCTAATCAACGCATGCCGTTATACGGGGATAAAGTTGAGCGAGGCCATCGTCGGCCAGATAGGTCTTGGTGCGGCGGGGACCGGAATTGCGACCATTCTTTCAGCTTACGGGGTCAAAAAACTAATCGGCACGGACATTGAACCTGCGGCAGTAGAGCGATTCGAGCTCCTCGGAGGCGCCGGACGAACCTACGAAGCCGTCATGGCCGAGGCCGAGATTGTTGTCGCTACCACAGGGAAGGCGGGGCTGATTAAGCCCGCCGATATTCGCCCCGGTCAGGTCATTATGGCCCTGACCAATCCCGTTCCGGAAATCGAGCCCGACGAGGCCCTGGACGCCGGGGCCCGGTTCGCCGCCGACGGCAAGTCGGTCAATAACGTGCTTGGGTTCCCGGGTCTCTTCAAAGGGGCGCTCCTGGCCCGAGCCCAGACCATCACTTCAGCCATGAAGATTGCCGCAGCTGAGGCGATCGCTCCCCTGGCAGAGGATGGCGAGTTGGTGCCGGGCCCCCTCAACCTGGAGGTCCACCGCGCCGTGACGGGGGCTGTACTTCTGGCGGCTAGCCCGGAGCATACCTCCGACATTTTAGGGATTATGGTATAATTCCGCTTCAAGTTTGCGATGGGGCAAATCCCGTGCATGCCCAAGAGAAAAGGGATATTATTTCCGGTCGTTATTCTTTCCTGACCTTGTTACTGGGACCATGACGATCTCTAAAGTTCTTTCGGAGGCGGTCTTCCGGCTTGAACTGGGTTCCGGCGACCTCGCCGGGGCCATCGAGGAGTTGGCTGACGCCTTATCTGGTGCGGAGGGCGTGACAGACTTCCCTGCGCTTCTCTCCGAGCTAGGCGCAAGGGGGCGCCGTGCGAGCATGGTCGGTGAGGGCGAGGCCGCCATCGTGCACGCCTTCAGCCCAGCTGTGGACCGGCCCTGCTTGGCCCTAGGTCGCTCCCCGGCCGGAATCGCCGTCGATAGCCCCGCAGGCCCTTTGGTCCACTTCGTCTGTATCCTCCTCGTTCCTCCCGGCAAACGTCGTGCCGGCTTCAGGCTACTCAACGGTTTGGTCGTCCTGTTGCGCGAGCCCATGGTCCGCACACAGCTACTGTTGGCCGAGACACCGGAGGAAGCCCTGGCAATTTGCCGGGAAACCGATGGGAGCCGATGGGCAACCACGGTCGTGTGGCTCAAAGAGCGTCTGGCGGCGGCTCTTCGGCCATCTGCAGCCGCCGGGATCGCTTCTGGCGACAAAGCCTGAGGACCGATCGGTAGTAGGCAAAAGCCGGGTGGCAAGCTCCACTATCCTGTATTTTTCGTTTGGGAAAATACCTGCTGGAAATGAGGCCTGTGGCGAGCAACTCTGCCCGGGGCTAGCTGACTTTGGGACCGGCGGCGAGAACCCCTTCGGAAACATCGCCTTCGTACTGGGAGAAGTTCTCTCGAATGCTGCCCGCTAGCTCCCGGGCCTTTTCGTCGTAGCCCTTGGGGTTGGACCACGAGGCCCGTGGAGAAAGGAGCTCCGGGGGAACCCCGTTTACGCTTGTCGGGACGTGGAGGCCGAAGATCGGCTCCTCCGTGGTCGGGGCGCTGGCCAGCCCTCCGCTCAGGGCCTCATCCACCATGGCCCGGGTGTGGCCGATGTGAATTCGGCTCCCCACCCCGTAAGGTCCCCCTGTCCAACCCGTGTTGACGAGCCAGCAGGTCGCTTCGTGGGTGGAGATCTTCTCGCCGAGCATGTTGGCGTACACGGAGGGATGGAGCGCCATGAAGGGGGCCCCGAAGCAGGTGGAGAAGGTTGCCTGCGGCTCATCACCCATACCCCTCTCCGTGCCGGCCACCTTGGCCGTATAGCCCAAAAGGAAATAGTACATGGTCTGCTCGTGGGTGAGCTTGGCGATAGGCGGCAGGACCCCGAAGGCGTCGCAGGTGAGCATGACGACGTTTTGGGGATGACCCCCGATACCGGGTATGATGGCCCGATCTATCTGTGTGATGGGGTATGAAGCCCGGGTGTTCTCCGTCAGGGAGTCGTCGTCGAGGTCGGTGCGGCGGGTCGCGGGATTCATGACGACGTTCTCGAGAATCGTCCCGAAGCGCTCCGTGCACGAGTAGATCTCCGGCTCGTCGTCCGGAGAGAGGCGGATGACCTTGGCGTAACAGCCGCCCTCGAAGTTGAAGACTCCGCTGTCGGACCATCCGTGCTCGTCGTCGCCGATGAGGTTTCTGCGGGGGTCTGACGAGAGACTCGTCTTGCCCGTGCCGGAGAGGCCGAAGAAGATGGCCACATCCCCTCTCTCGCGGCCCACGTTGGCCGAGCAATGCATGGGAAAGACCCCCGACTGGGGCAGTATGTAGTTTAGGTAGGTGAAGACGGATTTCTTAATCTCCCCGCCGTAGTCGGTCCCCCCGATGAGGACGAGCTTTGCCCCGAAGTTGACGATGATGAAGGTCTCGGAGTTGGTGCCGTCAACGTCTGGGATAGCCTGGAAGCGAGGGCAGTCGATGATGGTGTACTCGGGCTTGTGAGCGGCAAGCTCCTCTGGGTTGTCGATCCCAATGAACATGTTGCGGGCAAACAGGTTGTGCCATGCCCGCTCGGTGATGATGCGGGCGGGCAGCCTGTAGGCGGGGTCGGCCCCGGCGTAGCAGTCCAGGATGAAAACGTCCTTGTCCTGAAGGTAGGCCAGCATCCGCTGGTGCAGGCCGTCGAATTGGGCCTCCTCAATGGGCCGG
>JADFOP010000054.1:0-1960 GCA_022562795.1 Nitrospinota bacterium | reverse complement strand
AAATCTTCTCCTCGCTGGACGGCTCCTTTACGATGAACTTATCGTTAGGCGAGCGGCCCGTGTGTTGGCCCGTGCTGACCACGAGAGGGCCGTTTTGGGCGAGCCTTCCTTCGTTGCGCTTGAGGGCCTCCTCGTATAGGCCCTCGGGCGGGAGGTTCCAGTAGGCCTGGTTTACGGTTTCTATCCCGTGGTAGTCCAGACCGAATTTCCGATTGATATCAACCCCTGCCATGAGTCAACTCCCGCTCTTCCGTTCGGGTGGAACGGCTCACGGTGAAATTGGAAGGCGTATTATCTCATGGGTCTGAATGGGGCGCAAGCCTGAGTCTAGGAGGCGGGGTTCAGGGAGAGGCCGTTGCTAATCTTTAGGTTGTTCTATGGGTTCTACGCACCTGGCGTCATCATTCTTTGGGTTGTTCACCCATGTGCTGATCGAAAAAGCGGTCAGCCTGTCTCCCGAATATGGACGCATCAGCCGGGTCAGCGCACCAGTCCTGTCGGGCTCAGTCTCAAGCCATAAATCGTAATCTCCCGGTTCAACAATCACGGGCATGCGATTATGAATTGGTCGCACAAAAGCGTTGGCCTCAGTCGTCAGGATCGTGCAAGACTCAATCACCGTTTCGTCCTGCCCATCCCATCGTTCCCACAAACCGGCAAAGGCGAACGGCTCTCCGTCGCCCATGCGGATGTAATGCGGCTGCTTTCGTTTATTGAGACGCTGCCATTCGTAGAAACCATCGGTTGGTACGAGGCAGCGGCGACGCTTGAAGGCTGAGCGGAAAGAGGGTTTTTCAGAAACTGTTTCGGAACGTGCGTTTATAAGCCGATTGCCTATGTCCGGCTCTTTGGCCCATGAGGGGATGAGCCCCCAGTGCATAATTACCATTTCGCGCTCGTCCTCCGTGGATCGGCGGACGACCGCCACGGGCTGCGTGGGAGCAATGTTGTACCGGGGTCTCAAAGAGGGGAGGGCCGTTTGAAGCTGGAACAGCTCTGCCAGGGCCTCGGTAGGTGTGGCGAGCGTGTAGCGTCCACACATGGCTTCAATCAATGCGCCTAATTGGAAAGCCCAATGCCATTTCTACTATACCCTTCGTATAGCCTTCCGAGTGAAAGCTATCAGCGGACGGTGGATGAAGTCAAGGCGCTTAGGGCCTGTCCTTCATTCCAGCTAGGGAGATTAAAGGTGAAAAAGGGAGCCACCCCATATTTTTTTCATTCCTACCATAATTATTCCTAAACTCCCGGCCAAAAGTTCCGATACAGATAGCGACAGCCTCACATTGCCTGGAGGCGAATACTACTTCACCTCGGTTGCACTTAATAGTGGCGCAACGCTAAGGGTGGAGGGACCGACCGTCATGTACGTTACCGGGACGTTCGCTGTTAATAGTTCGGGCATCATGAATACGGGCCAAAACCCGGCAGACCTCGTTGTTATGATCTCCTCTACCGGTGATGTGCAACTTAACAGCAGCGTCAATTTCTACGGCGTCATCTACGCGCCCAACGCGCATGTTGTCAATAACAGCGGCGTCGAATTTTATGGGTCAATAATGGCAGAGGAGGTCACGCTCAATAGTTCGGTCCAGGTCCATTACGACGAAGCGGTAAGCGACTTGGCGTTCCTCGACGGCATGGAGGTAGCTTCCAGTGGCACGGCGAGCTCTAGCCTCGTCCGTTAGCTCAACGCCTGAAGAGCTAGGAGTTCGCAAGTAGAGGCCTTTGATTAAATCCTCAAACTTATAACGATAAGGTAGAAACCCACCTCCAACCCAAATTGGATCATTTCTGTGTTGAGGGGCGCTACGCCGCCCGGCATATGGCCAATTCTTCAATATTATCAATATATTATGGGTTATTACCATGGCAGTGCGCTGAGAGAGGAAGGCTCCGATCAAGTACGGCACGAACCTTGCAAAATTCTGTAGTCGAAAAGCCCAGTCTATCGGGAAAG
>JADFOP010000053.1 GCA_022562795.1 Nitrospinota bacterium | reverse complement strand
CAAACTTATTGAAGTTAATATGGTTATGGGTACGAGGGGGCTTTAGAACTAAAATTCTCACCCCTAATAAGTAAATTCTGGAACTAAAGTCCCCACTTTGAGCAAGAGCAGACCGAACGGCCCTGATTGTGGGCACACTACGGGCACAGACCCAGAGTAAGGCCCAAAAATACGGGGCCTATTAGAGCGACATGGATAGACAATCCGTTGACCACCCTAGACTACTCGACGTAAAGACGGCAGCACAATTTCTGGGCATATCCCCGTGGACGCTGAGAGCGCTTCAATGGAAAGGCACCCTGCCCTATGTTCAATTCAACCGCAAAATTTACTTTGACCGAGAAGACCTAGACGACTTCATAGAGCGCCACAAATTTAGAGAAAGCCCATGACGCACCCCCATAAATCACTTGCAAATGATACATAATGGATGTATATTTAGATATACAACTATTATGCAAGGGGGGTGTCTATGGTAGCAAGAAAGTCTTCAAAAAAGCTCGTTCACCTATGGATGGATGAGGCCATGCTGAAGCGTCTTGACAGGTTGAGCAAGCGGCATGGCGCAAGCAGAAGCGAACTCATCAGAATGGCTATCCTGTATTTCTTAGAAAAAGGCATCAAGCCTGAGAAAGGGGGTGAGTAGTTTTGGGTAGCGTTTACAGACGAAAAGGCTCACCGTATTGGTGGATAAAATTTCATGTTCATGGCAGGCCTCACCGAGAAAGCAGCGGCAGCACTAAGAAGGGTGAGGCCGTGAAATTACTGAAAGAACGAGAGGGGCGGGTCGCTACGGGTATGCCGCTATCACTAAGGGTTGAGCGCATTTCGGTTGCCGAATTGCTCGACGATGTTATTTCGGACTATGAGGCGAATGGCAAATCAGTAGAGAGGGTTAGGCTCTCTGCAAGCAAGCTCAAGGCCTTCTTCGGGGGCCTGAGAGGCTCGCAAATCACCACGGCGCACGTCAACACCTACATAACGAAGCGAAGGGGCATGACAACCCGCCGAGGGGGGCCACCCTCTGACGCAAGCATCAACCGTGAGCTATCCTTGCTAAAGCGGGCCTACAGCCTTGCTAAAACATCTACCCCGCCGAAGGCACTTTCGGCCCCCCACATCCGCTTGCTTCGTGAGAACAATGCGAGAGAGGGCTTTATAGAGCGTGAAGAATACCTAGCCCTTAAGGCGGCCTTGCCGTCGCACGTGAAGCCAATTTTAACCATGGGATACTTTACAGGGATGCGCCTTGGTGAGATTCTCGGCCTTAGGTGGTCACAGGTGGACTTGCAAGGACGGCTAGTGCGTCTCGAAGCGTCGGACACGAAAACCCGAACGGCCAGGACGATACCCCTTGCTGAAGAACTCTACAGGGCACTAGCCGAAATTAAAGCTCAACGGGACTGGCATTGGCCCGATGTCGAACAGGTCTTTGTCCGAGATGGTCAGCCTATCAAGGGCTTTAAGAAGGCGTGGCAGACCGCCTGTGTTGAGGTCGGATTAGGCAAGAAAGAGAAACGAGAGGGCAAGGTGGTATATAGTGGTCTGTTGTTCCACGACCTACGCCGAAGCGCAATACGAAACCTTGTCCGTTCAGGGGTACCAGAGCGGGTTGCTATGGCGATCTCAGGCCACCAAAGCCGAAGCATCTTTGACCGCTACAACATCACGAGTGAGTCCGACCTAGAGCAAGCGGCCCGCTCTTTGGACGCTTTTCACGCCTCTGTGGGCACAAAATTGGGCACAATCGAGGGTTTTGAGCGGGCCTTAGAAGAAGTACAGGACGGTAAGTAATTGATTAATCTGGAGCCGGCGAGAGGAGTTGAACCTCCGACCTACTGATTACGAATCAGTTGCTCTACCACTGAGCTACGCCGGCGTCTTATAAATATCCGCGTTCCTCGGTCAATCCTGGCTGGGCGCAATCGCCTTAGAAGCTCACTTTTTGGCTAAAATCCCAATCCAGGTACGAATGGAACAATTCGAACAACAAGCTAGCATATCGTAGACTTTCGAGTCAACGCTGTAGAATGAAGCCTGGCAAGTCTCCTTGCGTCGATCTCGGCTTTTGAGCCTGCCCACCCGCAATCTCAGACTTCTATTCCGAGGTGCTTCAAGATGTGTCGTCTTAGAATACCCTATATCGGCCAGCCCCGCCCTTACGATGCCCACTTCTACCTTCTTGACACATTCCCCGTAAATGGCTATAAATAAAGCAGAAGGTGCGCGCGTGCCTGTCCCCGACGGGGGTGCAGCTCATGGACGAACCTGTAGCCGACGGAGTCGGGATCCGCCTCGACGAGTTCCTAAGCCAAGCTGAGGGTGCCTCGCGGCCTTTCCTCGCGGCCCTCCAGGGCCTACTGTCTGCTCCGCCATCCTACACCAAACACCAGTACTCCACCCTGCTCAACGAGGCGCGCGCCTACGAAACCTACCTCGACGACCACGGCGCCCGAGAAAACGCCACCTGGGAATATCACACCGAGCTTGTAGCCTCGATCCGCAACCTCGGCATCGCTTCCTTCCACGTCCGACATATCCTGGACCGCTTTGAACGCCGGTATATTGAGGAGCTAGAAGCTGATGATCGCAGGTTCCTCAAGGAGCTCGGCATAACGATGGCGTTCCTCAACGAGTCGCTGCGACGACTGGCACAGGAAGCGTGCAGGGAGGCTGAGGAGCTGGGTCTGACTCTGCCTGCGGTGGATCCGCTGGCCCCGGATTCCACCGATGCTCGGCTAGAGGGCAAGCTGCCTCGAACCGGCGAGCAAGTCGAGGTGGAGGAGGGGGATGCCCGGATGCTGGGGCTCGCGCGCAAGGTGCGCAAGGTCTACAGCTTGACCCGCGATTTCGGGCTCCTGCCCGGCCTCGCGGCCGATGAGCTTATCCAGGTTGTGCCAACCAAGCTCGACGTTAAAAAAATCCAGAAAATCAAGAACCTCCTTCAAGGCATCCAATCTGACTACGACACCTACGTGAGCCGCACCGCTCTGGAGGCCGAGCACGCCTCTCTTCCCCGCCTGCGGGGCACGTGCGCCACAAGCCTCCACTTGCTGGAGGCTCTTCGCTGGGTCGTCCACTTCTACGAACGCCACCTCGACCCTATTCGTAGCAGCCAAGTAAAGAAGCGGATGGACGATTTCGTAGACAAGAGCGAGCTCCTCAACCACGCCATCAACCACCTCTACCAAGCCGCCGTCACCTACCTTGAGAAAGCCAACCGGTGCGCCGAGGCGTTGCTGACAAGCTACGCCCGCCTGGAGCGGGTGGAATTGCCCCTGCCAAAGCCTCTGGGTTTCCACGCCCGCCCGGCCACCTATATCTCCTTAATTGTCAACGAGTTCGGCACAGACGTATATCTCCTGGTGGGGTCGGAGCGGTACAGCGCCAAGAGTGTCATGGCGCTGCTGGAGGCTGGCTGGCTTCTTGCTGAGAAGGGGTCGGAGACGGTCGTCTTCGAGGGCGACGAGCGGGTGATGAAAGACCTTCAGGTCCTGGCGGCCAACAACTATTGCGAAGACCAAGAGATCCCACGCGAGCTATCTTACCTGCGGATTTTGCTGAACCGGTAATGAGCCGTAAGCGCAAAAACTGAAACGGGATTCAACCTCTTTGTCCTTCTGGCTGTCTAATACTTAAGCCGTGGGAGGGAACCGTGGATTCCGAAGCTCACCTCCTGGAGCGGCTCAAGGCCGGCGATGAGGCGGCCTTCGCCGACTTCATGGAGCTCTACCAGCAACGAATATATTACCTGGCCCTGCGGTGGATGCCCGATCCGGAGAGCGCCCGCGATATTACCCAGCAGACGTTTCTTCGGGCCCACCAGGCCATTGGCCGCTTTCGCGGCCAGGCGAGTCTCCATACTTGGCTCTACCGGATAGCGCTTAACCTCTGCAAGAACCATCTCCGCGACGCCGATCGGGCCCGGCAAAAGCTTGAGAGCTATGCGGAGGTACGGAGCCTTAAGCAAGCCGAGGAGGCTGCCAACACGTCAGCTGAGGAATTCGATGCCCTCCGGGGGGTGATCGACCGGCTGCACACCCGCCAGCGTGAAACACTCCTGCTGCGGGTGGTGGAGGATCTTTCTTTCAATGAGATTGCCGAAGTCATGCAGTGCTCCGAAGGCACGGCGAAGAGCAATTACCACCACGCGGTCAAGAACCTGCGATCCATGGTGCTTGCCGAGGAGGGTCAAATTCTATGAGCTGCCAGGAAACCCATGAACGGTTGCCAGAGTGGCTCGCCGGGCAGTTGGCCTCGGCCGAAGCCGCCACCCTTGAACACCATGTAGAGATCTGCGGAGATTGCCTAGCAGAGGCAGACCTGCTCCAGGCCACACGGGCGGCTTTCAGCTCCGCAGCCCTTGGAGAGAGGGTCGAGCCCGACTGGGCCGCCATGCGCCAGCACGTCTTGAGGACCGCCCGACTTAGGAAGGCAGACCCCGGCCTCCTGGGCAGGGCCGGGGCGTGGCTCGCCCAGGCCTTGACGCCGCTACGTCTCAAGCCGGCGCTGGCTACGGGGGCGCTTTTGGTGGCCGTCTGCGCCCTGAGCTTCTCTCTAACCGTGGGCCCATATTTCTATGAACCTCAAAATCCCAGCACCCTGGCGACCCTGACTGTCGATGAGATCGAGGCCCTCTCTGAGGCCCTCTCAATTTCGAGCGATGGGGACCTGCTAGGGGCTGAGCCCCTTGACCATGAGACGATGCGGGAGATCGCAAAGATGTCGTCCGAAGAGCTGGATCGAATTCTCAAGACGCTATGATACGGTCAACGGATTCATAAACGTTACGGGTCTGGAGACGCTTTAGAAGGAGGTAGGGAGTCATGCGAAGAATCTGGTTGGTGGGATTGGCCGCGGCACTGGCCATCATCATTCTCCCGACGCCGGGCGCCGCCCAGGTCCCTTCGGACAAGGGCAAAAATGTGCGGACTTTTAATAAGATAAAGCAGGAGCGAATGGAACGGATTCGCTCGGTCTTCCTCAAGCGGCTGGGCGAAGAGCTGAAGCTCGACAAGGCGACTCTTGATAAGATGTCCGAGTCCTTTGACCGCTTCCTGGACCAGGCCAGCACATTCCGCAAGAAGGATGAGACCATGGTCACGAAGCTGAAGGCAGCCCTGGAGCGGGAGGCGTCGGAGAACGAGCTAAAGGCCATCCTGGGTGAGTTCGAGGGCTTTCACGTCCGCCGCCACCAGCTCATGAGGGAACGTCTGGCTGAGGAACGGAATATTCTCGGCACCCGCCGCTACGCTCAATACGTAGTCTTCCGGCAGAAGTTCCGCCATGGCCTACGGGGCATGATGCACGGGCGGGGCCTAAAAAGCCGCCCTGGCTCTCTACGAAGGTAGCCCTAGCAGGCCTTAGCTACGATCGCCCCCGGCTGCGGGAGAAGGTTCATGGCTACTCCCGCCGGGGGCGTTGTTCTTTCCGCACTCTCCCTTCGCTTATCTCCTCTCCCGTCGCTCCAGCGCGGCCAGGAGCTTGCCGTAAATGCCGCCGAAGGCGCCGTTGGACATGATGAGGACCACATCTTCTTCCTGTGCCTCGGCGGCGATGGTCTCCACGATATCCTCGACCTCCGGGATGTGGCGGGACGAAATACCCAGGGCCGAAAGATCGCGGGCCAGACGCTCCGGGTCGAAGCGCTCCTCTGCCGGGACCGCCTCGGCCCGGTGGACGGCGGCCACGACCACCCGGTCAGCTCCCTCGAAGCTCCCGGCGTAGGCTTCCTGAAAGACCCGCCGGCGGGAGGTGTTGGTTCGTGGCTCGAACACCGCCCAGAGCCGGCGAGCGGGGTAACGCTCCCTGAGAGCCGCCACGGTGGAGCGGACCGCCGTGGGGTGGTGGGCGAAGTCCTCCACGACGAGCACTCCTGACGGCTCGCCCAAAGGCTCCATGCGGCGGCGGACCCCCTCGAAGCTGTTGAGGGCCGCGCTCACCTGGTCGTAGCTGAGCCCAACCTCGTGAGCCACGGCGATGGCGGCGAGCGCGTTCTGCACGTTGTGGCGTCCCAGGGCGCCCCACCAGTAGGGCCTGAAGGCCTCGTCGCCGCAGACGACCCGAAAGCTTGTGGCCTCCCCGGCCGCCCGGACCTCCTCAGCCCGCCAGAGGGCCGACCGCCCCAGGCCATAGGTATCGACACGGCACGTGGCTGCCTCCACCAGCGCGGCCACACGTTGGTCGTCGGCGCAGGCCACGACCAGGCCGGAGCTTGGGACGAGGTCGACAAGACGGCGGAAATTTTCCTCTATGGCCCCCACGTCGGGGTAGATGTCTGCGTGGTCGAACTCAATTGAGGTTAGAATGAGGGTGCGGGGCCGGTAGTGGAGGAATTTCGGGCCCTTGTCGAAGAATGCCGTGTCGTACTCGTCACCCTCGACCACGAAGAGCTCCCCGCCCCCTCCGGCGAAGTTAACGCCGAAGTTTTTCGGGAT
Source organism: Nitrospinota bacterium (assembly GCA_022562795.1). Lineage (GTDB taxonomy): Bacteria > JADFOP01 > JADFOP01 > JADFOP01 > JADFOP01 > JADFOP01. The sequence continues at coordinate 5,686 of JADFOP010000053.1, read as the reverse complement.
TCCTCCGATGAGGAATCCTGGATCGAGGCCCGCAGTCTGGAGCATCCAGGCCAGAAGGCTCGTCGTAAAGGTTTTTCCGTGGGTGCCTGCCACAACCACCGCGTGGCTCTCGCCAATAAAATAGTGTGCGAGGGCCTCGGGCATGGAGGCCAAGGGTAGCCCGATCTCCACGGCTGAAAGGGCCTCTGGGTTCTCGCGGCTAACGACGTTGCCGACCACAACGAGGTCGGGCAGGGGCGAGAGGTTCTCGGGACGATAGCCCTCGGATACGGGAATCTTAAGGTCGCCGAGGAGATCGCTGATAGGCGGGTATAGGGGCCCGTCGCTGCCGGTTACCCGCCGGCCCGACTGCGCGAAAAGCCCGGCCAGACCCCCCATGCCGACGCCACCTACTGCGATGAGGTGGACGTGGCCGACGTCCTCGCCCGAAGGCAGGGGAGGTCGCCTCACCGGAGGGCCTTCTCGGCGGCGGACACGACGGCGTCGTGGAGGCGGGGCCGGAAGGCCGCCATCGCCTCGGGAGGGGTGTCGTGGGGATGGGGTCGGTTCGTCAACAGAACGATGACGAGCCCACTGGCGGGATCGAGCCAGAGGCTACAGCCGGTGTAGCCCCAGTGGCCGCGTGCGCCCGGGCCGAGCAACCCCCCTGCCAGGGAGCCTTCGCCTTGAGGGCTATCCCAGCCAAGGGCGTAAGGGGATTCGAGATCGGGCCGCTGGAGGCGAACAAACTCCGCCGCCCACGGCGGGGTGAAGGGCCCATGGGACTCTCCTCTGATTCCCGAGAGCCAGGCGGCCCCCAGCCTGTGGAGGTCGGCCGCTGTTGTGAAAAGCCCCGCGTGGCCGGCTACCCCGCCCAGGGCCCATGCGTTGAGATCGTGGACTTCACCGCAAAGGAGACGGCCGCGGGTAGGGCAATCCTCCGTCGGTGCAATGCGACCACGCTCCACTGGTAGGGGCTCGTTCGTGGTAATGTCCACGAAAAAGGTGGAGTCCATCCCCAGGGGCCCGAAGAGCTCCCGGGCGAGGAAAGCCCCCAGTGGCTCGCCCGCGACCCGCTCCAAAAGCTCCCAGAGGACGATGAAGCCCGGGTCGGAGTATTTGCAGGCTGCGCCCGGCTCGGAGATGAGATCGTCGCTCGCTATGGTCTCCAGCACCCATCCTTTCGAGTCCCGCGAGGGACTTGCCTCATGACCTTTGAGATCGTGCGTCTCTAGCCACATCCTCCAGTAGGCCTTCCATCCTGCCAGACCAGCCGTGTGGGTAAGCAGCTGCCGGACGGTGAGCGCAGCCTTGTCTGGGGGCCAGCCGGGCAGGTGTTCCCCTACCCGGCCGTCGAGTCCCAGGGCCCCTCGTTCGGCCAGGAGACAGGCGGCCGAGGTCGTGGCGGCGACCTTGGTGAGCGACGCCACGTCGTAGACGGTCTCAGGTGTGGCGTCCCGCCGCTCCGGGACGATTGCCGCCCAGCCGACGGCCTCCTCCCAGAGGATCTCTTCTCCCACACCGACCCGCGCCACCCCTCCGGGGACGACCCCTTCTGCTACGGCCTCGCGGAGCAGGGCGGCGGGCTCTTCAAAACCCCTCATGAGACAGCGGCCTCTAAGACGGTGAGCAGGCCCGCCTCGGCGTCGACCTCTACCTCAACCCCCAGGGGCAAGACCACCTCATTGCGGCCGTGGCCGGCGGGAAACCCCGCCAGGATGGGCACCTCCAGCGGGCCGAGACGGTCGAGGAGGACGTCGTCGAGGCTCCAGGCCTCCCCCTGGGGCACGGGGCAGCGGACCATCTCTCCCACAACGACGGCCACGACACCCTCCAGCGCCCCAGCCTGGGATAGCTGGGTAAGCATCCGGTCAATCCGGTAGGCGGCTTCGTCCACGTCTTCTAGAAATAAGACCGCCCCGCGAGCATTGAGCTGCCAGGGTGTGCCGGCTGTTGCGGCAAGCAGGGAGAGGCATCCGCCCATGAGGCGGCCTCGGGCCCGGCCTCCCCTCAAAACCCTAAGCCCCGAAGGGCGGACCTCCCCCAGTGGCTCAGGCACGCTGAGGAGGCTCCAGAAGCGCTTTAAGACCTCTGGGTCGGACTCGCGGTAGAATGGCTCGGTGGCGGAGGGGCCGTGGAAGGCCACGAGGCCCGCCTGCTGGACCAGGGCGGTGAGCAACGCTGTAACGTCGCTCGAGCCTACGAAGATGGTCGGGTTGGCCCGGATGAGTCCAAGGTCGAGCAGCGGCAGCAGACGGGTCGTCCCGTAGCCGCCCCGCAGAGCAAAAATTGCCCGGACGGCGGGGTCGGCGAAGGCCTCGTGGAGGGCCTCTGCCCGAGCCTCATCTGGCCCCGCAAGGTAGCGGAGCTTGGCGGTGGGCTCCCCTTTAGTCTCAACGACCAGATCGAGGGCGCTCAGGGAAGCTCGGGCTTCGCTCAGGGCACGGCGCGAGACGGGCCCTGCGGGGGCGAGTAGGGCCACCCGATCTCCCTTTTGTAAGGTCGGTGGTCTCTTAAGTGGCATGGTTTGAGCTCATGGAGCGAATTTTCCCCACAACTTCTGATTCTCAGTATGGAGGCATGAGGCCCCAACGGGCTGTGGCCTCATCTGGGGAGGATACAATATTTAGGGGTTATCCACAAGATTGTCCACATCTGTGGATAATGAATCATAGGCCCAGAGCCTGCCATTGAGCCACGCTGGACGTGGCTTGGCGGCGAATCGAGTTGCGAAGACGACGATAGAGGAAGTATATTTATGGTAGAAAGTCTCCCCCTCTACGGTCGGGAGGTGTTCAAATGGCCTTTAAGGCTCGCCATTATTGCCTGAAGGCTTTTTTTGTGACCGCGCGTTCGGCCTTAAGTCCTTGAACCTTAAGCAGTTGTAGGATTTATGATGGAGGAGACGGATATTCTCTTTGAGGACCGTGAGGACGAACTCATCAAGGAGTGTCTCGAATACTACATCCGTACATACGAGACCGGCTCACCGCTACGCCCAGGGGCGGGTGGACGGGCGACCACCCACCGGAAGGAGCTCGACGATGAAGAAAATTCTTATAATTGAAGACGACGAGGGCGTGGCCCGGCTCCTAGAGGAGGAGCTCGCCGATGACGGCTACCGGGTGCAGCGGGCAATTAATGGGCAGGAGGCCCTGTCAGCCTGCGCATCTTTTGGCCCGGACCTCATCACCCTCGATCTCAAGATGCCCGTAATGGATGGCATCGAGTTCCTCGAGGCCTACCGCTCCGAAAACCACCGCACCCCTATAGTCATTTGCACGGCCTACCCGGAGCTCAAGCAGGATTTCAAGACATGGGCCTCCGACGCCTACATCGTCAAGTCGGGGGACACGCACCAGCTCAAAGCCGCCATCCGCGAACTCCTCGCCCGTACCACGCCACCAGCCTGATTGGGAACGCGAGTCATTTGCCACCCCTGAGCCGGGCTGGCGGCCCCCTCATTCAGCTAATCAGCAGCCTTCCTGGCCCTTATTTGCTTCCTAGAAGCATACTAATTGTTTGTATTATATTATGTTAAGTGACGGTAAGGATTTTTCGAGAAAATAGTAGCCATCCTCTTGTCAAACAGTCTCTTTGCGTGTATAATGCGCTTCGTACCGAGAAACCGTTCGTGCTTCATAGCCCAAAGAGTCAACCCGAAATCTCCCGGACCTGGGAGTTCGGAATGGGGGTATTGGCTATGAGACGAATGTTTTTTTTCCTTATTGTTATCTCTCTCCTGGTTTTCACGACGTCCGCCATCCCTGTCTCAGCTCAGTCATGGTTCCCCCAGCCTCAGAAGCGGCTGTCCATCGGTGGATCTCTGGTCGACGCCCTTGCGGACTTCCAGCGCCAGGGTGGCCAGGTCGACGAAGTCTTAACCCCCGAAGACCTGGCTGGCAAACCACCCCTGATCTACGGCATCCAAAACGGCCGGAGCGTCTTCGCCATCAGCGGCGGCCGCGACGGGGGGCTGGCGGGCCTCGTGACCGTCGATGGCTCCTCCGTCGAGGCGAGCGTTACCCCGGACGGCTTCCTCGAGCTCAAGCCCTACCAGACGGGGGTCCGCAACCGCAATTTGCAGCTATACCGGGCGCTCTTTCCCGACCAGGACCTCTCCGAGTATACGTCCGAGGCCATCTTCGAGTACATCGATGAGAGCGGCAAGCGGTTCATCTTCGGAGGCAGCGAAGACGGGAAGACCACCGCTTTCCTATTCAAAAAGGACCCGACCACCGGGGAGATCGTCTACAAAATCCGACGGGACATCGCAAAGAACAAGGAGGCGAAGGCCGGATGGGTCGAGCCTGACGAGTCGTCAACCTTTCCCGTCCGCATCAAGATGTGCGATGAGAACCGGGACAATTGCGTGGTTCGCAACATTATTAAAAAGCCCGGCGATGAGATTCGGATCAACCCCATTACCCAGGCCATCAAGTTGACCTTTAACACTGACGCCTTGCCGTACCAGCATAAGTACGGCAACGCGCAACGCCTCAGCTGGGCGTGCATGCATCGAGGCGAGGGGTTCCACTTCACCTACCGGGAAGGCTTCATGGGGGGCGACCCCCTTCGACGGGCCAGCATCGTCGGCAACCTCTCATGCGATAGGAACGTCCTTACCTGCGATCGAACCGCGCCCGGCCAGAAGTGCAACTTCGACTTTAGGGATTACCTGAACCAGCCACACGTCATGATGCTCTTCGGCCTCAACTGGCTGACCAGCCGCCTGGATCCCCACAAACAGCACTTCACCATCACCCTCGACCCGGCCCTGGACAAGCACCTCCGGGTGACCAAATTCGAGAACATCGGCGCTGTCAGGACGCTAAGGCCGATGCTTCAGCCATCATCTCCGGGCAACGACTCCACTGACGACCGCCTATATCAGACCTTCAAGGCCGCGCTCTGCCCCGACGCGGGGGGTGCTTGCGCCGGCAGGCCCACCTTTAGCGTGCTTGAGACGACCGGTGTGGGCGAGGGGACGACGCTCATCGACGAGAGAACAGGGGTTAAGCTGAAGAACGTCACCCACGCCACGCTTTACGTGCTCCGCAACGATTACGGCACGGGCAAGCGGGGCGACTTCGTCGGATCGGTCGTCGACAACCGTTCCGGCGGGGCGGTGATCTCCACACTCCTACACATGGAGGACAAGCCACAGGCGCCAGACCTGTTGGACAGGAAAGATGAACTCCCGCCGGAGGATGTCAAGTCCATCCTGGAGGAGATGGAGAAAGAGGAGCAGGCAGAGGAAATTCAGCGGGCGGAGCTTGCCCCCCGGCAGCGCGCCCTCGTCCTTTTCCCGACCCGTCACGGCTGGGGGTTTTCCTCACAGCCGAATGGCGCTAAGAGGGTCGCCATGGGAGGCCGCCGTCCAGCCAGAGTAATGCTCATGCCCCCGGCTGAAGATCAGCGGCCCCAACGCTTTACGGCTACTGCCCCACCGCCGTCTAGGACTCGGACCCTGTCGAGGCGATCCTACGCTCCGGCCCCAGCGAGGGCTCACGCCCCCGTGGCGCCGCCTCCGGCGTACACCCGATCGGGCTTCACTGCTCGTTACGCACCGCCTCGTGCCGAGGCCCGCTCCGGCTCGGGGCTTCCGACGGGCTTCTACATCCCCCCGACGAACAGGGCGAGGGGCGCGAGCCTGCCCCGTCCTGAGATCGCAGCAGCGCCCTCATCAGGCCGAACAGGTTTCCCT
>JADFOP010000052.1 GCA_022562795.1 Nitrospinota bacterium | reverse complement strand
GCTACGTCGGGCGAAGCGGTGAACCGGGGCGAAAGTAGGGATGGAGCCTTTCCGGCGGAGAGAGCCGGCATCTGGCGCTTAGGACGGGGGACGATGGTCGCGGCGGCGTTGGGGCTGGCCGTCGGGCTGGCCGCTGCTGGCGGCTGCGGCAAAAAGGGGGCTCCGACTCCCCCTGCCCGCTCTCTTAAGGCCCCGGCGCCCATGGCAAAGACTCCTTCGGAGACTGAACCGATCCGCTCCGAGAAGCCCCGCCCTGTGAAGCCTCCTCCCCCGCCTTAAGGCCCCGTTGCTTCTTGACGCTGCCTTTGGGCGATGCTAAGTTGAGAAGCTACGTACCGCACCTTCGGACATCCCCGAAAAGGACCCCTGGGTCGATGAGCGACTTTTCATACATAGATGGATGGCTTCACTGCGAAGAGGCGCCCCTCGAGCGGATCGCCGCCGATGTCGGGACGCCCTTCTACTGCTATAGCCATGCCACTCTGGTGCGCCACTGGAGGGCCTTTGAAGAGGCCTTCGACTCGGTGGACCATCTCATCTGCTTCGCCGTGAAAGCCAACTCCAACCTGGCCATCCTCAAGCTTTTTATAAATATGGGCGGTGGCGTGGACATCGTCTCGGGAGGCGAGCTCTACCGGGCGATTCTCGCCGGGGCCGACCCCAAACGCATCGTCTTCGCCGGGGTAGGCAAGACCCGGGAGGAGATCGCTGGGGCGCTCAGAGCCGGGGTTCTCATGTTCAACGTAGAGGGCCGCCAGGAGATTGAGGTCATTGACTCAGTGGCCGGCGAGCTCGGCCTCAGGGCGCCGGTGGCGCTCAGGGTCAACCCCGACGTCGACCCGGCCACCCACCCTTACATCGCCACCGGCCTGAGGGAGAGCAAGTTCGGCATCCCCTTCTCCGAGGCCTTGGAGGCTTTTCGGCGGGCCGCTGAGATGGACCACCTCGAGGTCGTGGGCCTTCACAGCCACATTGGAAGCCAGATTACCCAGGCGAGCCCATTCGTGGACGCTCTGGGGAGGATCGTCGTTCTGGTGGAGAAGCTCATGGCCGAAGGGATCGCCATCAGCTACATAAACCTTGGAGGCGGGCTGGGCATCACCTACGAGGACGAGGACCCGCCCGACGTGAAAGAGCTTGCAGAGGCGCTCCTGCCGGCAATGGACGGCCTGGGGGTGACATTCATCTTCGAGCCCGGCCGGGTCATCGTGGGCAACGCCGGGGTGCTGGTAAGCCGAGTGCTCTATACCAAGGCGCACCAGGAGAAGACGTTCCTCGTCGTGGACGCGGCCATGAACGACTTGGCCCGCCCGAGCCTATACGGGGCCTACCAGGCCATCTGGCCGGTGGCCGAGGCCGACGCCGAGGCGCCCCGCTCTCCGGTCGATGTTGTGGGGCCCGTATGCGAGAGCGGCGACTTTTTGGCAAAAGACCGGCCCCTGCCGCCTCTGGCGCAGGGGGATCTCGTGGCCGTGATGAGCGCCGGGGCCTACGGCTTTTCCATGTCAAGCAATTACAACTCCCGGCCTCGGGTCGCCGAGGTCCTCGTGGAGGGCTCGGACTATCACGTCATCCGACAGCGGGAGAGCTACGAGGACTTAGTCCGGGGGGAGATCATTCCCGACTTTTTGCTCTAAGGGGGGGTTGTCATCATGTTTCAGGGCTGCTTCACTGCCATCGTCACACCCTTCCGGGACGGCGAGTTCGACGAGGCCGCATTCCGGGGGCTCATCGACTTCCAGATTGAGGGAGGCATACACGGCATTGTCCCGTGCGGGACGACGGGGGAGTCGGCGACCCTCAGTCACGAGGAGCACCACCGCGTGGTGGAAGTGGCCATAGAGCAAGCCGCCGGCCGTGTGCCCGTGATCGCCGGGACCGGCTCCAACTCCACCAGCGAGTCGATCGATCTGACTCAGCATGCTGAGCGGGCCGGGGCCAGCGGTTGCCTCGTCATCACCCCTTATTACAACAAGCCGAACCCACAGGGGCTCTACGAGCACTTCAAGGCTGTGGCCGAGGCGACGAGCTTGCCGATCATAATGTACAACGTGCCCAGCCGGACGGGGCGCAACATGCTGCCCGACGAGGTGGCCCGCGCCGCGGAGCTGCCTAACATCGTCGGCATCAAGGAAGCGACGGGCGACCTCTCCCAGATCGCCGACGTAATCGCCCTCTGTCCGGAGGATTTCGTGGTGGTCTCAGGGGACGATTTCACGGTCCTTCCGCTGATCAGCGTCGGCGGGAGGGGGGTTATCTGTGTCGTGAGCAATATCGTTCCCGACAAGATGGCGGCCCTTTGCGACGCAGCCCTGAAGGGTGAGTGGGACCGCGCAAGAGAGCTCCACTATTACCTTAGGCCCATCAACAAGGCGATGTTCATGGAGACGAACCCCATCCCGGTCAAGACGGCTTTAAAGCTCATGGGCAGGATCACAGGGGAGGTCCGGCTCCCTCTCAGCCCCTTGAGCGAGGCCAACGAGGGGCGGCTCGCCTCCGTGCTCAAGGAGGCCGGCGTCCTGTAGCGGCGTCTCAGTCCGCCGACACCGTCGAGTGAGGAGAATGTGATGGTCCGTGCCGTGGTCTGCGGCGCATCCGGTCGGATGGGCGGGCGCGTCGTCCATCAGGTCATCGCCCATCCTGAGCTAACCCTGGCCGGGGCGGTTGAGCGGCCAGACCACCCCGCCGTCGGCCAGGACGCCGGCGTCGTGGCCGGGGCCGAGCCTCAGGGGGTGGCCGTCGTGGGAAGCCTGGCTGAGGCCCTTGGAGGGGCCGACGTGGTCCTAGACTTCACCCACCCCGAGGCGAGCATCGCCCACCTCAACGCTGCTGCCGAGGGTGGCTGCGCCGTGGTCATCGGGACGACGGGCTTCACCGACGAGCAACGCGCCGCCATAGAGAAGATCGGTCCCACGACCCGCTCGGTGGTGGCCCCCAACATGTCGGTCGGCGTAAACGTCATGTTCAAGGTAGCCGCCGAGCTGGCCCGTCTCCTTGGTGAGGACTACGACGTGGAGATCGTCGAGGCCCACCACCGCTTCAAAAAGGACGCCCCGAGCGGGACGGCCGTCCGCCTCGGCGAGGTGGTGGCCGAGGCCCTTGGCCGGGACCTTGAGTCGGTGGGAGTTTACGGTCGCCATGGAATCATAGGGGAGCGCCGGGGCGAGGAGATCGCCATTATGACTCTTCGGGCCGGCGACATAACGGGTGACCACACCCTGATGTTCGGTGGCATCGGCGAGCGGCTGGAGCTTACCCACCGGGCGCACAACCGGGACAACTTCGCCCGTGGGGCGGCCCGCGCCGCCCGCTGGGTGGTCGACCAGCCGCCGGGCCTCTACGACATGCAAGACGTCCTGGGCCTCAGAGAGTAGCCGACGGTGTTCTCCTGCCGGCCCTGAGCCGAGGCATCAACCGTATTGAGTGAGGAAGATTCATGGCAGACCTGGAGATTTCCCAGGCCCAGCGCTTGAGCGCTCTTCCGCCGTACCTCTTCGCCGAGATCGACCGGATGCGCGACGAGGAGCGAGCCAAGGGGGCCGATATCATCGACCTCGGCGTGGGCGACCCTGACCTGCCCACCCCGGCTCATATAGTCGAGGCCCTCCAGGGGGCGGCCGAGAAGGCGGCCAACCACCGCTACCCCTCCTACGAAGGGATGATTGAGTTTCGTCGGGCCGTTGCCGACTGGTACCGTGGCCGTTTCGATGTGGCGCTCGAGCCGGAGGATGAGGTGGTAAGCCTCATCGGCTCCAAGGAGGGAATAGCCCACCTGCCGTTGGCCTTCGTCAACCCCGGCGACCTGGTCCTCTACTCCGAGCCCGGCTACCCCGTCTACCGCACCTCGGTCCTATTCGCCGGCGGGGAGCCTCATCCCGTCCCTCTTCGGCAAGACCGTGGTTTCCTGCCGGCGCTCGAGGAGATTCCCGCCGAGGTTGCCCGGCGTGCCAAGCTATTTTTCTTCAACTACCCCAACAACCCGACCGCGGCTTGCTGTGAGCTCTCCTTCTTCGAGGAGCTAGTGGACTGGGCGGCCGAGCACAACGTGGCTCTGGCCCACGATGCCGCCTATACCGAGATGGCCTACGATGGCTTCCGCCCACCCTCGATCCTCGAAGTCGAGGGGGCCAAGGAAGTAGCTATCGAGTTTCACTCCCTCTCCAAGACCTACAACATGACGGGCTGGCGGATCGGGTTTGCCGTCGGCGCCGCTCAGCTCGTGGCTGGCCTCGGGCGCATTAAGACCAACATCGATAGCGGGATTTTCCAGGCCGTCCAGGAGGCGGGCATCGCGGCTTTGAGCGGCTCCCAGGATTGTGTAGCCGAGATGCGGCGCACATACCAGGGTCGAAGAGATGTGGTTGTAGAGGGGCTACGTAAAGCGGGCCTCGAGGTCGAGCGGCCTCGGGCCACCTTCTACGTCTGGTTCGCATGCCCTCCGGGGCTGGCCTCAACAGACTGCGCCGCCCACCTGCTTAGGCAGACCGGCATCGTGGTGACCCCTGGGGTGGGCTTCGGTGCCGCCGGCGAGGGCTACTGCCGGATCGCGCTCACCGTGGGGGAAGAGAGGCTCGCCGAAGCGACACAACGCATCCAGGAGGTCGGGTTCTAGGGTGAACGAGCCGGTCGAGGCCTATGTCGCTCTGGGGGCGAACGTGGGCGAGCCTATCGCTCAGCTTGTGGAGGCGGCTCGTCAGCTGGACGACCACGACCGGGTTTCTCTCCCGGGCGCCTCGAGCCTCTGGCGAACGAGCCCCGAAGGGCCCGTGGCCGACCAGCCCGATTTCATCAACTCCGTCGTCCGCATTGAGACCCTGCTTACCCCCCAGGCGCTCCTGGCCCACTGTCAGGCCATCGAGAAGGCCATGGGCCGGGACCGCTCCCAGGAGGTCCCCTTCGGCCCCCGCCCCATCGACCTCGACCTGCTAACCTACGGAGAGATTGTCATCGACGAGGAAGACCTCACGCTACCCCACCCAAGGTTATCCGAGCGGGCGTTTGTGCTGGAGCCTCTGCGGGAGCTGAACCCCAGCTTCGTCCATCCGGTCACAGGCCGTTCGGTCGAGGATATGCTGGCGGCCCTGCCGCCGGGCCAGCGTGTCGAGAAGATCGGCCCTCTCGTCGTGAAGCTCCGATGACCCCCAAAGGGGGTGAGCGGAATCGTGCCCGTTGGTTCACCTCACAACGATAGGACAGAAAGGAGTTGACGAGGCGCAAGGCGAGGGTTGTATAATATTACCAGTCACGACATACGGACGACTGGTTCCATTCCCGCACAAAGCATGGTGTATTAAGGAGATATCCAGGTGGCTGGGGATAACCTAAGAGCAAAAGACCGCCTTATCGTAGCCCTCGACATACCAGACCCTGATGAGGCGTTTGGGCTGGTTGAAAAGCTCAATGAGATTGTATCCTTTTTCAAGATAGGACACGTTCTACACCTTCAAACCGGATTGGACTTTGCCCGACGGCTCATGGACCTTGGCAAGAAGGTGTTCCTCGATTTAAAGCTTTACGATGTCCCAGAAACGGTCGGCCGCGCCGTCCGAGCTATCGCCGAGAGCGGGGTCAGCTTTACAACTGTCCATGGAACGGCAAGGAATGTGGCAGCGGCTATTGAGGCAAGGGGCTCTCACGATCTCAGCCTCCTAGCTGTCTCGGCCCTTACCAGCTGGGACGCATCCGACCTGAAAGAAGTATATGGCGTTGATATGCCGATGGAAGAATTTGTCCTTCAGCGAGTCGAGCACCTGGTCAAAATGGGGTGTGACGGTGTCATTACATCGCCCTTGGAAGCTCCTGCCATTAAGAAGGTCGTCCCAGAGAGAACCATAATAGTTACTCCTGGGATTCGGTTGGAGGCGGATACGACGGACGACCACAAGAGGCACTCAGAACCGGCCATGGCTATTAGAAATGGAGCAGATTATGTGGTTGTCGGCCGCCCGATTATTTATGCCTCTGACCCGCTTCAAGCGGCTCGCAATTATATTGACGCCATCGAGCAGGGGCTTAAGGATTTGGTGCGAACCTAAGCATGTAACATATTTTTGTCGTTACCTCACGCCCTTCTCTATCCATCCCAGAAACGTTGACACCGGCTGGCAGACCCGTCATACTTAGCAGGTTCTGCGCTTGTAAGGAATTTACCTGGTGGCTTATGCGATTGTATCTCCGAGGACGGAGGGAGAGGAATGAGCGTTGACGTAATCGAGAGGGCAAAGGAGCATTTCGGAAGGCTTCTGGAGCTTCAGCTTGCGCGTGTGGATAGGATTAAGCAGGCCCCTGACTGGCTCGATTTCTCCACCGTCTCGCCGATTATCGTCGGCATCATCGGCGGCGACGGGATCGGCCCTTACATCGCCAAGGAGGCCAGGTGGTTGCTCGAAGAGCTTCTCAAGGAGGAGATCTCCAACGGGAAGGTGGAGCTTAGAGACGTCGAAGGCCTGACCATCGAGCGGCGGGCTGAGGTGGGTAAACCCATCCCCGACGAGGTGCTTGAGGATATCAAGAAGTGTCACGTTACCCTCAAGGGGCCGACCACCACCCCGCGTAAGGGCGACCCGTGGCCCAACATTGAAAGCGCCAACGTGGCCTTGCGAAAGGAGCTCGACCTCTTTGCCAACGTACGGCCCGTTAAGGTGCCCGCCGAGGGGATCGACTGGGTCTTCTTCCGTGAGAACACCGAGGGGGCCTACGCCCTCGGCCCCGACGGGATCGACGTGACCGACGATCTGGCCATAGATTTCTGCGCGGTTACGAGCCAGGGGACTGAGCGGCTCATCCGGCTGGCCTTCGACTACGCCAAGAAGAATGAGATCCCCAAGGTGACCCTGGTGACCAAGGCCAACGTGGTGAAGACGACCGATGGGAAGTTCCTCGATATCGGCTACCGCATCGCTGAGGAGTATCCCGAGATCGAGTGCGACGACTGGTACATTGACATCATGACGGCCAAGCTCATCGATCCCAAGCGCAGGACCTACTTTCGCGTCATGGCGCTCCCCAACCTCTACGGCGACATCCTCACCGACGAGGCGGCCGAGTTCCAGGGCGGGGTGGGGACGGCCGGAAGCGCTAATATCGGAAGGGTCTATTCCATGTTCGAGGCCATCCACGGAAGCGCCCCGCGCATGGTGAAAGAGGGACGGGTCCAGTATGCTGACCCATCCTCCATGATTCGCGCCGGGGCGATGCTTATTCGCCACATCGGCTTGGTCGATCTGGCTGACAAGCTCGAGATGGCTCTCGACGTCTGCGGCCAGTACGAAAAGCGGCTCGCCATCACGGGTAGAGATACCGGCTGCACGGGGCGGGAATTTGCCGCCTACATCATGGAGACGATCCAGGATACGGAGATCGAGAAGCGCTGGAGCGACTACATTAAGGCGGTGGTCTGAAAGGGCCCCGCCTCCGAGGATACGAGTCCTGCTACGTTCGAGGGAGGCCCGGAGGGCGTCCCTCGAGGTTTCTTTTGGGGTGCCTTCCCATGGCTTCGTCGGCCTTGTTGGGCAAGGATATCTGTTCGCATTCTAGGCAGAAATAACCCGGCTCTATGATAACTTTGCCCCCCATGTGGTCGCGGTAGCGGATAGCCTCTAGCTCCGCCCACTCTACCTTTAGCGAGAGGCAGTGGCCGCAACGATAAGTGTTGTCAACAACTACGAGGGGCCAGGCCTTATCCAGACGCATCGGGCGTATAACCTCCGCGGCGCTTGAGCGCCCCTCGTCCGAGGAGGGGCGTGTTTACGCTTGGTAATTTGCAAGAGGTGTTCCCCTCCCTTGGGGCATTGGATGGCTTGGCCTGAAGCGTCATGGGATCGAGATGGACGCCCTCTACATCGTCGCCACCCCCATCGGCAACCTGGGGGACATCACCCACCGTGCCGTCGAGGTCTTGCGGTCCGCCGACCTCATCGCCGCCGAAGATACCCGCGTTACCCGGAAGCTCTTGAGCGCATACGGCATCTCCACGCCGCTTACGAGCTACCACGCCCACAGCCCGGCCAAGAAGCAGGCCGAGCTCATCGCCAGACTTGCGGCCGGGGCATCCGTGGCGCTCGTGACCGACGCCGGGACCCCCGGTATCTCCGACCCCGCCGTCCGGCTTGTGCGTGCCGCCGTTGAGGCGGGCGTGGCCGTCGTGCCTGTCCCCGGCCCGACGGCCCTCATCGCCGCCCTTTCGGCTTCGGGCCTGCCCACCGACACCTTCACGTTCGAGGGCTTCCTATCGACGAAATCGGGCCGGCGCAAGAGGCGGCTGGAGGAGCTCGCGGCCCTGGGACACACGGTCGTCCTCTACGAGTCGCCACGGAGGCTCAAGAAGCTCCTTGCCGAATTGCTTGAGACCTTCGGGCCAGAGAGGCCCTGCGTCGTGGCCAGGGAGGTCTCGAAGCGCTACGAGGAGTTTATCAGGGGGAGTGTGGCTGAGCTCAACGAGGCCCTGGCCGACCGCGAGGTCAAGGGGGAGGTGACGGTGCTCGTCGGGGCGCCTCCGAAGAAAGCCCCGAGCTGACGCCGGAAAAGCTGGCATTTGATACTAGATTCTAGTAGGGTAGAATGAGCCGTGCAGGCTGTATCGTAATCCGTTTTAGAATTGAGAGATGGAGGGCGCGCCATGGGCGAGGAGCAGACGCATCGAACCTATACCTGCCCGACCTGCGGCGAGACGATGAAGCGGGACCTCATGGCCTTTCTTAAACACACGGACCATCACATCATTGATGCGATCAAGGAGGATAACCCCGATTGGGTGGAAGCCGACGGGGCCTGCCCCCCGTGAGTGGACGAAATCCGGACCCAGTTGGGTCGCGAGCCGCATTAAAAAATCCCTGCGTCTATAATTTTGAGAAGCCATAGCCATTTATGATTAGCGCCGTATTCGGAAAATCGCGGAAAATCGCGGAAAATCGGCCGCCGCCGGGGGTGATCCCGTACCGTCCAAGCTCCTTCGCCGGGACGGATCCCGTCTCCCCCCGATCCTTTGAATCCTTTAGCGTAACAAGGGTACGACGATGAATCCTCTTATGGATCGTATCATCCGCGCCGCCAAGCTCGACGTCAACCTCTACGAGGAGGTCGAGGCCGACAAGGGGGCGATGGGCCAGGCAACGGGCGTTGTCGTTCTCTCCAGCATAGCGGCCGGAGTCGGAACCTTTGGAAGAGGAGGGGTCGGCGGGATTGTCGTGGGCACAATCGTCGCCCTCGTCGCGTGGTATATCTGGGCCTACCTCACCTACTTTATCGGGACGAAACTCCTTGCCGAGCCGCAGACGAAAGCCGATCACGGCGAGCTGTTGCGAACCATCGGCTTTTCGAGCTCCCCCGGGTTGATTCGCATCCTGGGCGTCATCCCGCCTCTTGCGGGGATCGTAATGATGGTCGCCTCGATCTGGATGCTCGTCGCGATGATAATCGCGGTCAGGCAAGCTCTGGACTATACGAGCACGTGGCGCGCCGTTGGGGTTTGCGTGATCGGCTGGGTAGTCCAAGCGTTGATCCTCACCCTCTTGTTTTCTCTCATGGGTCTTCCCGCAAAACCGGTCTGATGCGCTCCAAGGTCTGTCTCGTGACCGGGGCCAACTCCGGGATCGGAAAGGCGACCGCCCTGGCCCTGGCGACGCGAGGCGCCACGGTGGCGATGGTCTGCCGAGACAGGGGCCGTGGCGAGGCTGCGAGGGCGGAGATCGCCGAAACGAGCGGAAACGAGTCGGTGGAGCTGCTTATAGCCGATCTCTCCTCCCAAGGGGCGATCCGACGTCTCGCCGAGGAGTTCGCCCGCCGACACCGGCGCCTCGATGTTTTGGTGAACAACGCCGGGGCCATCATCGGGACCCGGAGGCTCACCGAAGACGGCATCGAGGCGACCTTCGCCCTCAATCATCTCGCTTACTTTCTCCTTACGAACCTTCTGCTCGACGTCCTCAAGGCGAGCGCCCCCTCCCGGATCGTCAACGTAAGCTCGAACGCCCACAAGGGGGCTACCATCGACTTCGACGACCTCCAGATGGAGAGAGGATACGCTGGGATGCGCGTCTACGATCACTCAAAGCTCGCCAACGTCCTCTTCACCTACGAGCTCGCAAAAAGGCTGGAAGGGACGGGGGTCGCTGCCAACTGCATGCATCCTGGCGTTGTCGCGACCAGGCTTGCCAAGGACGCCGCGCTGTGGCTCCGTATTCTCTGGCCGCTGATGAGCCCCATGCTCTTAAGCCCTGAAAAGGGCGCCGAGACGGTCATCTACCTCGCATCGTCTCCCGACGTGGAAGGGGTGACCGGCAAATACTTCGTCGAAAAGACCCCGGTGAAAACGTCCGAGGAGTCATACAATAAGGAAGTCGCCAGTCGGCTATGGGACGCAAGCGCCGAGCTCGTCAAGCTCGATGAGATGTAGGGGCCCGTCACAGGCGGATGTCCGTGGGCTGGGAGGCTGAACCGTGTATGCGGAGGGGTTCATCCTTTTAGTTGGGGTCATGCCTGTTCGCGGACACCCACAAGGGGCGTCCCTACATTGAGACAGACCCTGTAGAGGACACCCACATGGGGTGTCCCTACAATGGGCCTCACTGTAGGGACAGGGCTCGTCCCTGTCCGCATCCACCGGGTAGTCGGGCCGACCAAAGGTCGCCTGCGACCCCCTGACCCCGACTCCTTTTAAGGCGGACTCCCTGTCCGCATCCCGGGTAGGTCGGGGTCGCCCGGCCCTCCGCCTCAGGCCCGCCTCAGGCGGAACCCAGACACCATATGCCGAGGCTTCTCCTTCCTAAAAAGGAAACTCCATCCATGGACCGTCTTAGAGGGCATATTTCAACAGTTATTGCCCCTGGCCCCCTAGGGCCACGAGTTAAGACTACATCGTGTAATAGAACCTAAGTATGGCGATCCTTAAGATAGTCAATACCTCTTTGTAGGTGGTACAATGAATGGGGGCAGGTCACTGTCCATAGCAATAAGAGTTCTGGGAAGACATGAATTACATAAAAAAGCCACAACCCAAACCCAAACAAGGAACGGTACGCCTGAAATGCCTTGGCTGTAGCGATTACTTCGACAGCTGGGGCAAGGCTAACCGCCTCTGTCCTCGATGTAGACGAAAAGAAGGATATAAAGAGGGACAGAAAGTTTAAGAAATATTCACCGCCAATGTCTCTGCTACCCTATTTTATCAAACCTAATGATAAACAAGGGTCAGTTCCTAAGGCGATTATGTAGTTGAGTCAGCAGAAATTGTAGATGGCCCATTTCAATGTTTCATTCATTTCGCATCATCTAAAAAAAATGAACCCATAAATCCATGCTTCCCTTTCGGTTCCACTTCTCTGAAGCATGGGACATGGTATTGTTCTATCTCGTTGCCTTCCAGACTACCCCTCTGGACGTAGCTATCGTTCTCCCAGATGGGTTCTCGACAGTAGTGGCATAGGCCAATATCGTTGTTTAAGTTAGTCATAATCGCCATTTGAATTAAAGATTACCCTTTCTTCCTACGTTCCTAATCCTGGACATGACACCTAACGTGAGCATAAATCCACAGTGCTTCCGGGAGGGGCTTGTCATTATCGCCCATTGCCTCAGGGTTCAAAAGAACAAATTCATCGTCCCTTTCATCGATGGGTTCCTGGCAGTACTTACAAAGTTTGACCTGTGGCACTACCTATCCTCCTCCCAAGATTTTCTCCATCGTCCAGATGTGGCTTGTAATACGGGCTTCCATTGCAGGGGTTATCCTTAGGCTACCATAGCGGGGACACGCTGGGAGGTGATATAATCAATGAAAGGGGGAAATCATGGTCAAGGTCTGGCTAACCAAAGCCCTTCGCCATGAGGAGGAAAAGGGTGCGACCCCCCTTCCGCCCCTTGAGATATCCCTAGAAAGGGCGATTGAGAAATTTCATCTGGCACAGGAGCATTGGATAGCATCGATAAACCATCCACCTCGGCTCGTTCAAGAGCGTATCCTGCCAGCCAAATTCCTCGATTACAGCTATGTGATACTGGAAGTGCCGAAGAACACCCAAAACTGGAAGGCAGGCTTCTACCGTATCCCCGAGAACATGCTAACCCCAACGGAAGCTATTGAGCTGATGAGACAGGAGGGCTCGTAGCAGGACAAATAAGATTATCAACCGAGAACCACCACCATCATGCTGTCGAGAGATTATCGAATCCGCTATGCACCGTCATTTATCCTGGATTATGCGGCGTGGCAGTGCGAACTTACTCGGTAGTTAAGATTATCCCAGGTAATCGTTACTTTCGCTTAGAGGGGAAAAGTTAATATTACTGGGGTAATTTGCCCCTGGAGGTTCAATCGAGTCAG
>JADFOP010000051.1 GCA_022562795.1 Nitrospinota bacterium | reverse complement strand
CTGGGGGGGCCCGCCTAGCACCGCGTGCGGCGCCACCGCTACACCCCGGCCCAGGCGGCAGCCTGTATGGAGCACCACGTGGGCGCCTATGGAAGAGCCATCCCCGACGGTCACGCCGCCCTCGATGACAGCGTATGGCCCAACCGTCACATCGGACCCGAGCTTGGCCGCAGGGTCTATCACCGCCGTCGGGTGGATGCTCACAGGCTGCTCCCCATTAGAGCCTGGACCTCCCCTTCTGCGACGAGCTGGCCGTCTACGTAGGCGTGGCCCTGAAATCGCCATATATTGCCCCGCCTCCGAATGAGATCGAGCTCCAAACGAATGGTCTCACCCGGGACGACGGGCTTTCTGAACCGCACCTTGTTGATGGAGGTAAAGTAGGCGACCCCCGAGCCCTTCACGTCATCGGTCCAGAAGGCCAATACCCCCGCCGTTTGCGCCATCGCCTCGATGATGAGCACCCCCGGAAGGATAGGATTACCCGGGAAATGGCCTTCAAACCACGGTTCATTGGCAAGGACGTCCTTTTCCGCTACCACCCTCTGGCCCCGCTCCATCTCGAGGATCCTATCGACGAGGAGAAAGGGCTCGCGGTGGGGGAGGTATTCCTTGATCTCGGCCTTCCCCATGAGGGTCTCGGCCGGTCGAGCCTCGCTCATGTATCGCCTCCACTTTGGCCTTCCAAGGCCTTCAGGCGTTTGGCCTGCGCCCGTACCTCCTTGGCGAGGTCGGGCAGCTTGGGCAGGGTGGCAACGACCCGCCGAAACGTGGACAGGGGCATGGCCGGCGAGCCGGCGACGACGGCTTCCGGCTCCACATCGCTTGTGATGGCGCTCTGGGCGATTAGGGTAGCGCCGTCGCCCACCCGGACGTGGTCGATGAGACCCGCTTGGCCCAAAATTGTCACCCGGTCGCCCACCTCGCACGACCCACTCAAGCCCGCCTGGGCGGCGATGATCCCATCGGTGCCGATGACCGTGTTGTGGGCGACCTGAACGAGGTTGTCGATCTTCGTACCCCGCCCAATTACCGTGGTGCCCAAGGTGGCTCGATCAACCGTCACATTAGCGCCAATCTCCACATCGTCTTCCACGACGACCCGACCGACCTGGGGGATCTTCCGGTGGGCGCCATCCTCGAGCTGGGTATACCCAAACCCGTCGCTTCCCAGAACCGCTCCGCTATGAACGATGACCCGCTGGCCTAGAGTCACCCCCCGGTAGAGCGTCACATTGGGAAATAGAACGCAGTCGGCGCCGATGGCGCACCCATCGCCCACCACCGCGTGGGAGTGGATGACCGTCCGATCGCCTACGACAACATCCGCCCCAAGGACGGCATATGGATAGAGGGTGACACCTTCGCCCAGGCGCGCTCCGGAGCCTAAGACCGCCCTTTCGTCCACCGTGCCGGGCGGCGGGGTCGAGGGATGGAAGAGCTCCAACAGGTCGGCAAAGGCCGCATAGGGGTTGGCCACCTCGATTACTGGCCGATCAATACCCTCGGGGGATGCGGCCAGCACAGCGGCGGCCTGGCTCCGGCTTAGCTCGTTGAGGTACTTACGTTCGGCCAGGAACGTGATATCGCTAGGGCCCGCATCGAGAAGGCCGGCTACCCCCGCGATATTGATCGAGGGGTCGCCGTAAATTTTCCCTCCTACAAAGGCGGCGACTTCCTCTAAGCGTTTACTCATGGCCGAACGTCACTCCACCGGGCTTATTGGTTATTGTTCATTAGCTGTATGACCTGGTCGGTCACATCCACCGACTTAGCACCGTACAGGACGAGGTCGTTGTCCACACTGATAATGATCGTATAGCCCGCATCCCTGCCCAGCGAGCCGATCGCCTTCTTGGCGTCGGCGAGAAAAAATCGATTGATGGAGAGGTACCGGCGGTTGAGCTCCTGTTCGGAGTCGTTCCTGAGCCGCTCCAATATCCGCAGCTTCTGTCTAAGCTCCCCCTCCTTCTGGCGCCGGACCACCTCAGAGAGAAGGGCCCGCTGATTCTGGATCTCCTTGCCAAGCACCTTGATCTCCTCGCGGCGGGCTTTGAGGGCTTGGAGCTTGTTTTTCCTATCCTGGATGAGTTTGGCCTTGGCCGCGCTGACCGATTTGGACTCCCTGAAGGCACGGTTGAGATCGACAATCCCCACCTTAATCGTAGAGTCGAGCATAGCCGGCCGCATCTGGGCTTCTGCCCCCTTGGCGGGGCTCCCATTAAGGCCGCTCCAAACGAGGCAGGCCGCTCCGACGCTCAACCCGAGAAGCCTCGAATAACTCCTCCGGGTCATCTTGTTCGCCCTCCTATGCGCAAAAACGCTCTACTCCCCCGGCTCGGGGTAAGGCAGAGCGTTAAAGCTGCGAGCCAAGTCTGAGGTGAAATTCCCCCTGCCTCTCACCCACTTTCCGATCGATCTTGATACCATAGTCCAAGCCAATTGGCCCAACGGGCGATAGCACGCGAATTCCCGCTCCGGTGCCGTAACGAAGGGTAAAGGGGTCAAAGTCATCGATTTCATTATAGACGTTGCCCGCATCGATAAAGCCCACACCAGAGAGATTGATCGCCTCGACCAGGGGATATTGAACCTCGTTGTTCAGGATGAAGCGGGACTCTCCGCCCAGCGATCGGAAGCCGATGCTCGGGCCAATGTCGCGCAATTTGAACCCACGTACAGTCGAGGTCCCTCCCGCGAAGAACCGCTCAAAGGCAGGAAGCTTCTCACCGCCGATGCCGGTGGCGAACCCCACCCGTATGCGAGGATGATACACGACGTTGTCCTTGATCTCAAAATACCGGCGAAAGTCGCCCTGGATCTTCCAGAATTCCACGTCGCTTCCCAAGGGCTCCGCCGCAAATTCAAGAGCGTAGATCTGTCTCGTGCCCCGGTGGGGGAAGAAGGGCCGGTCGAGGGAGTCGTACGTCAGGGTCGGGCGCAGGGAGCCAACCGTGAATTCTCCCTCAGTAATCAGGCCTTGCACGGACGAATTGACATTCTTTATCTCGACATCCTCGAGGCGGTATTGGAAGCTCCCTTTCCAATAATCACGGAAGCCTTTGGAGAATGTGGTGTCAAATCCTTTGACCTCGGAGTTGTAGAGGGGAAACTCCTCAAGGACGTTGGTCAGGCTAAACCCCATGCCAATGGTGGAGTCGGCCACCGAGGGTTCCCAAAAAGAAAGCCGGAATCGCTGACGGATGCCGGAGAAATTGCCCCGGAAGGCGAGCTTTTGACCCCGTCCTGCGAGGTTGTCTTGCTGAATTCGAAATCCAAACAGGGCCTGCTCGACCGAGGAATAGCCAGCCCCAACGCCAAAGACCCCCGTGGGTTTCTCCTGGACCTGGGTGTCGATGATAATGGTGTCGTCATCACTGCCGCGACTCGTGTTGATTGAGACCTCGTCGAAATACCCCGTGAACCGGATGTTGCGGCGACTGAGGGCTAACTTGCTACTGTCGAAAACCTCCCCCTCGCTCAACTTGAACTGGCGGCGGATGACGTGATCCCTGGTTCGGGTATTGCCCTGAATGTTTATCTGCTCAACGAAGACCCGCTGGCCTTTGTCCACATCGAGGACCACGTCGACCGTCTGGTTCTCGGGGTTGCGGTTGGTCAGGGGCACCACGTCCGCGTAGGCGTATCCTTGAGTAGAATAGAGGTTTGTCAGGTAGAGGATGTCGCGTCGCAAGCGGTTTTTGCGGAATATCTCCCCCTCCCGGAGTGTGAGAAGCTTCAGGAGCTGATCTTTCGGAGTCTCCTCGTCCCCCGTAACGGCAAGTGAGGCCACCCGGTACTGGGGCCCTTCGTCAATGGAGAAGGTGATGAATATGTCTCCCGCCTTATCGTCGATTTCCACGGCGGGCTCGCTAACCACCGAGTCAAGGAAGCCGTTATTGTGATAGAACTGGACGAGCTTCACCCGGTCGTTCTTCACCACGTCCCTGACGTAGGTGCCACCCATGGTCAGAAAGGAGAACGGATTCCAGGTCGAGGTATCGATGACCTTGCGCAGCTCCTTGTCCGAGAAGGACCGGTTGCCGGCAAAGCTGATGGTCTCCACATGCGCCTTCTTGCCCTCGGTGACGCTAAACTCGAGGTCCACATAGTTGTTCGCTGCGGCGTGGTAAAGGGGCTCGACCTTGACGAAGAGGAAACCTTTCTGATGGTAGAGGAACTGAACGATGTTGATGCTCTCTTGGACGAGGTTGCGGTTCAAGATCGCCCCCTCGCGCAAAGGGATGTTGCTCAAGAACTCATCTTGCGGAATCTTGCTGTTGCCGGAAAAGGTAATGGTCCGAAGGGAGGGCTTCTCCACCACTATATATGTGACCGTAAGGCCCCCCTCGAACTCCGTTACGTCGACCTTCACGTCTTCGAAGTACCCAAGGCTGTAGATTTTTTTCAAATCTTCGCGGATGGCGTAGACACTAAATGAGGCGCCCTTGCGGGTGTTGATGTGGAAGCGGATGGTCGATTCCTCGACCCGCTGGTTGCCCTCTACGAGTACTGCTTTGACCTGTGGCGCAGGACCAGGCCCACGACCGGGAGGCTCTGCCGCCCACACGCCTCCAACTCCGGCCAGTATGACACCGGCCAACGCGAGCCCAGCGAACAGGGCTCTCCTACTCGGCGGGGTCTGCATGTGATAGTTATCCATGCTAGACCGCCCCCGACATCGCAGGCGAGAAGCCTTAGGCGTCGGAGACGCTCTTTACCAAATCCCGTTTGTCGATGAAGACTGCTTGGTCAGCCTCCAGGCGGACAACTATGACGCCGCCTTCCTGGAAACGTCCCTTGAGGACCTCCTCAGAGAGCGGGTCCTCGACCAACCGCTGAATGGTGCGCTTCAGCGGACGAGCGCCGAAGGCCGGATCGTATCCATCCTTCGCGATGCGCTCCTTGACATCTTCGTCGAGCTCCAGCGTAATGCCACGCTCTATGAGCTGAGCGTTCAGGCTCTTCAGGAATAGCTCGACGATCTTCTTGACATCTTCTCTCGACAGCGAGTGGAAGACGGTGATTTCATCGAGGCGGTTGAGGAACTCGGGATTGAAGGTCCGTCGGACTTCGCCCAGGACGGTCTCCTTCATCCGGTCGTGCGCCGCTAAATCGCTCTCCTTCTGGAACCCTAGGGTCACGCCCTTCGAGGCAGCCCGGGCGCTCATATTGCTCGTCATGATTAGAATCACGTTCTTAAAATCGACCGCCCGGCCGTAGCTGTCGGTTAGACGACCGTCGTCCATTATCTGCAAGAGCATGTGGAAGATGTCTGGGTGCGCCTTCTCGATCTCATCGAGCAAGACCACCGAGTAAGGCCGGCGGCGAACCCGCTCCGTCAGCTGGCCTCCCTCTTCGTAGCCGACATAGCCTGGCGGCGCGCCTGTGAGGCGACTGGCGCTGAACCGTTCCATGTACTCCGACATATCGAGCTGAATTAACGCCCCTTCATCCCCAAAGAGGAAGTCTGCCAGGGTACGGGCCAACTCCGTTTTGCCTACTCCGGTGGGGCCCAAGAAGAGGAAAGACCCGATGGGTTTGTTGGCATCCTTCAGCCCGGCCCGGCTGCGGCGGACCGCCTTTGTGATGGCGGCGATGGCTTCGTCTTGGCCCACCATGCGCTGGTGGAGCTCTTCTTCCATCTTGAGGAGGCGCACCGACTCGGCTTCTTCCATTCTGGAGAGGGGAATGCCCGTCATGCGACTTATGATGTAGGTGATTTCCTCATCGGTCACAACGGGTTCGGTCTTCTTTTGGTCCTCCTCCCACTCGAGCTTGAGCTGATCCACTTTCTTTTGAAGCTCTTCTTCTCGGTCCCTAAGCTCAACGGCCCGTTCAAACTCCTGGCGCTCGATGTGCTCCCGCTTGTCCCGGTCGATCTCTTCGATCTGGCGCAGGAGGGCCCGGACCTCGGGAGGCAATGTCACGCGCTTTAGTCTCACGCGGCTTCCCGCCTCGTCGACAACATCGATGGCCTTATCGGGGAGGAAGCGATCGGAGACGTACCGGTCGGAGAGCCTGACGGCGGCGATTATGGATTCGTCGGTAATTCTAGCGCGGTGGTGGGTCTCATACTTATCCTTGAGCCCACGGATGATATCTATCGTCTCATCGATGGTCGGGGGATTGACGATGATCGGCTGGAACCGACGCTCCAGCGCTCCCTGCTTCTCTATGTACCGGCGGTATTCGTCCATGGTTGTGGCGCCGATGCATTGGAGCTCCCCGCGGGAGAGGGCTGGCTTAAGCATGTTGGAGGCGTCGATGGAGCCCTCGGCCGCCCCGGCCCCTACGAGGGTGTGAAGCTCATCGATGAAGATCATAACGTTATCGTTCGAGGTGATCTCCTTCATGATGGTCTTGAGGCGGGCCTCAAACTGCCCGCGATACTTCGTGCCCGCCACGATGGCTCCCAGATCGAGGGATACGAGCCTCTTATCGTAGAGCACCTCCGGCACCTCCTTCGACACGATGCGCTGGGCCAGGCCCTCGACTATGGCGGTCTTGCCGACCCCCGGCTCCCCAATGAGCACTGGGTTGTTTTTCGTCCGCCGGGCGAGAATCTCGATGACCCGCTCGATTTCATTCTCCCGCCCGATGACCGGGTCGAGTTGACCCTGTTCTGCCAAAGCGGTCAGGTCCCGGCCGAACTCATCGAGGGTAGGTGTGCGGCTCTTCTCACGTGGGGCAGCGGAGGAGGGCTCTCGAAGGAGGCCCAGGGTCTGCTCGCGAGTCTCTACGAGCTTTACCCCGAAGCGGGCCAGAATCTTAGCCGCAAGGGCCTCGTTTTCCTTAAGCAGCCCGAGCAGGAGGTGTTCCGTACCGATGTAGTTGTGGCCCATGAGACGGGCTTCATCGACGGCAAGCTCCAGCACCTTCTTGGCTCTGGGCGTGAAGGGAATATCCCCCGTTACCATCGTGGAGGCGCTTATGGGGAGGTTGCGCTCTACCTCGGTTTTAAGCTGCTTGAGGTCAACGCTGAGCTTTTGGAGCACTGCGATGGCGATGCCACCGCCGTCCTTGATGATGCCCAGGAGGATGTGTTCCGTGCCGAGGTACTCGTTGTTGCACCGCTCTGCTTCCTCTCGAGCTAGGATGATGACCTTTCGAGCCCGTTCGGTAAAGCGCTTAAACATAATGTTCTCCCAATTAGTGCTCTATGCCTGCACGATAATGCCGTCTTCGATCCGGACTACACGATCCAGCTGGGCAGCCAGGGACTCGTTGTGGGTCGCCACGACAAATGTCAGGCTGCGCTCGATGCTGAGTCGGCGCAGCATGGCGTGGACCGCTTCGCCGGCGGCCCGGTCTAGGTTGCCCGTGGGCTCGTCGGCGAGCACCACATCGGGCTCGTTGATGAGCGCCCGGGCCACTGCCGCCCGTTGCTGCTCTCCCCCGGAGAGCTCGCCAGGCTTGTGCCGGAGGCGGTCCTTAAGCCCCACGGCGACGAGGAGCTCCTCGGCCGCAGATCGGGCCGTTGCGACGGGGCGACGGGCAATTAGCGATGCCATCATGGTGTTCTCCAAGATGGAAAACTCCGCCAAAAGGTGGTGGAACTGAAAGATGAAGCCAACCCGCGTGTTCCGGAAAGAGGCCAAGCTCGCCTCCGGAAGCGCGAAGACATCCTCCCCACCGTAGCGGACGGTGCCTGCCGTCGGGCGGTCCAGCGCACCCATGATGTGGAGCAGGGTGCTCTTGCCGGCCCCGCTTACCCCGACGACGCCGAGCATCTCGCCCCGCTCTACTGTCAGGTCCACACCCTGGAGAACCTCGATCCACCCCTTGCCGAAGGGGTAGGCCTTCTCTAGGCCCTCTACTACAATGGCCGGCTGTGGCAGACCCCCTCCCGGCTCACTCATACCGAATCGCCTCGACCGGGTCAAGCCGGGAGGCCCGCCACGCAGGGTACAATGCGGCAATCACGCTGACCACGAGCGCCGTGAGCAAAACGACTGCCACATCGAACCACCGGACGTGAACCGGCAGCCTGTCTAAATAATAGATGCTTTTCGGAAAGATTTCAATATGAAAGAGCAATTCCAAAGCCCCTTCAATTTCATTCAGATACCGGGCCATGCCGAGCCCGCCGAGGAGGCCGAGGAGTATCCCGGCGGCGCCTATTATGAACCCCTGAATGGTGAAGATGGCCATGAGGGAGGCCTGGGTGGCCCCCATGGCCTTCAGAATGGCGATGTCTTTTCGCTTCTCCATCACCACCATCACGAGGCTCGAGGCGATGCTGAAGCCTGCCACCAGCACGATCATGGTGAGAATGATGAACATGACGTTCTTCTCCACTTTGAGGGCGGAGAATAGGCTCTCGTTGCGGGTTTTCCAGTCGACGACCCAGTAGGGGAAGCCTAGAGAGCGCTGGAGGTCGGCTCGAACGGCCCCGGCGGCGAAGATGTCATCGAGCTTGATATCCACCCCGCTGACCCGCCCCTCAAGCCCCAGGAGGCGTTGGGCGGCGGGCAGAGAGACTAGGGCCACGTTGTGGTCGTACTCGTAGTAGCCGGAGTCGAAGACGCCGACGACGGTAAAGGTCTGCATCCGGGGGATGTAGCCTACGGCCGTGGCCCGGCCCCTGGGAGAGACGACGGTCACGGAGGCGCCCATCTCCGCCCCCAGGGAGCGGGCCAGCTCCACCCCGACGATGATGCCCGACGGCGTCTCCCCGCCGTCTGTCAGGTCAGCGAGGCCGCCCCGGACCATGGAGTCATCGATGGCCGTAACCGCAGGCGCGCGCTCTACGTCGATGCCCCTTAGGAGCACCCCCACGGTGCGCTCGCCCGCCGAGAGAAAGACCTGTTCGTCAACAAAAGGGGTGGCGGCCACTACGTGGGGCACGGGGCTAACGTCTTCTAGGACCTGCCGCCACTCGGCCATCCCCCGGCTGGCAGGCTCAAGCACGGTAATGTGGGCCCGGGCCCCGAGTATCTTATCGCGGAGGTCCTCTTCGAATCCCGTCATCACGCCCAGCACGACGATCAGGGCCATAACCCCCACAAGGATGCCCGCCACGGAAAAGAGGGTGGTGACGTTGATGAAGACCGGCTTTCGCCTGCTACGCAAGTACCGCAGGCTGACGAACCACTCGTAGCGCATGCTCTAGGGCTCCTCGCCCGCTTCCGGCCGCATGTGGGGAAAGAGAATGACATCGCGAATGGAGGGGCTGTCGGTAAGCGCCATCACCAGCCGGTCGATACCTATCCCGCATCCCGCCGTGGGGGGCATGCCGTACTCCAGGGCGCGGAGGAAATCGCGGTCCATGGGGTGGGCCTCTTCGTCACCGGCGGCCCGGGCGGCGGCCTGCTGCTCGAAGCGCGCCCTCTGCTCGAGAGGGTCGTTAAGCTCGGTGTAAGCGTTCGCAATTTCCTTGCCGCCTATAAAAAGCTCGAACCGCTCGACAAGCTCCGGCTCGTCGTCTTTAGAGCGGGCCAGGGGCGAGAGCTCGCGGGGGAAGTCGACCACGAAGGTCGGCTGGAAAAGCTTGGGCTCCACGACCTTATCGAGCAGGAGCCCCTGGAGGCGCCCCAGCGACTCGTCGCCCTTGAGCGGAATCTCCCGCTCCATACAGGTGGCCCGGGCGGCGTCCTCGTCGACGGCGACCCCTTCAGGCAGGCCACCCACCTTCACGAGGGCCTCCCTAAGAGTGTGGACGGCGAACGGGGGATCAAGCCTAAGCTCCTCTCCCTTATAGCGTAGCGTCGTCGTGCCGAATAGCTCCCGGGCCAGGTGGGCTATCATCTTCTCTACGAAGCCCATCAGGTCCTGGTAGTCGGCGTAGGCCTGGTAAAATTCGAGCATAGTGAACTCTGGGTTGTGCTCGCTAGAGAGACCTTCGTTTCTAAAGTTGCGGTTGACCTCGTAAACCTTCTCGAACCCGCCCACCACGAGGCGCTTCAGATACAATTCCGGGGCGACTCGTAGATAGAGGTCGATGCCCAGGGCGTGGTGGAAGGTCTTGAACGGCCTGGCCGCCGCCCCTCCGTGGAGCGGCTGCATCATCGGGGTCTCGACTTCCAGGAACCCTCTGGCGTCAAGAAAATGTCGGATGAGCTGGATAAGACGGCTTCTGAGCCGGAAAAGCTCCCGGACCTCCTCGTTCACCACGAGGTCCACATAGCGTTGCCGGTAGCGGGTCTCGATGTCTTTAAGGCCGTGCCACTTCTCCGGTAGGGGCCTGAGACTCTTCGTCACCAGGACAACCGCATCGGCTCTCACGGTGAGCTCCCCCGTCTTGGTCTTGATGAGCGTCCCCTCGACGCCCACGAAGTCGCCGATGTCGAAGCGCTTGAAGCGGCCGAAGGCCTCTTTGCCGATATCGTCCTGCCTGACGTATATCTGGAGGCGGCCTGTGGCGTCCTGGAGGTGGGCGAAGGCGGTCTTGCCCATATCGCGAAGGCTCATCATTCTCCCCGCTACCCCAACACCGACGGCGGCTTCTGCGAGCGCATCGGCGCTTTGGGGGCCGTACTCGGCCACCAGCGGCCCTATGGCATGGTCCACCCGGTAGCGGGCTCGATAAGGCTCCACCCCCTCGGCCCGAAGCTCTTCGAGCTTGCCCAGGCGCTGGCGGATAAGCTCGTTCATCTCATCGAGAGGCATCCCGGCATCCTCTGTAACTGCTTAAATTATGGTGAGGCAGTCTACCTGAGAGGGCCAAGGGCGTCAAGGCGAAGACAGCGGGGGACGAGGATAAACCCACATCTGCGCTGGCCGAGGCGGCCAGGGCGGTTTTGATTTGTTGAAGAGGGAGGGCGGGGTGGTAGAATGAGAGAGATTCCGGCATTGGTAAGGTCGCCTGGTGGTGAGCGAGGGAGTGGGGTTAGGGCGATGAGGGAGCTGCCTGATTGGTTGCGCTGGGGGCTTGTTTTGCCTATGGCGGTAGTTGCTTGGGTCGGCGCCCAGATATCCGTCATGGCAATAGGCAATGTATTTTACCCCATGGGGCTTTGGAACTTTGCAAGCTGGTTAGTTAAGATTGGAACGATTGTAGCGGCCCCTTATGGTTTTGTCTGGCTCGGGGCGCAAACCGCTCCAAGGCATTCCTTCATCGTCGCCATAGTCTTAACAGTCGTCCACGCAATTTTTGCTACGGCTCTCTTCGTTTTAGCCATAGGTGTGGAAAGAATTACCGCCCCTCTGTGGTGGATAATCACCGGCTACGTCGTTGGAACCACGGTCACGATTGTAGCCTGCCTCCAATTTCGTAGGAAAGAGGGCAAAAGAACAGCAGAGCTGGCGTCGGCTTAACATCCCGATATGTCGTGGTTCCGCCTTAAAAGGTGTCGGGGTCATCTGCCTAAGGTCCGCCTAAGGCGGAACTACTCGGGATATAGGGACGGCCTTGCCGTCCACTTCTTCGATGTCGCCTTCGGCGGTGGTCTTGAGCTTGTCCGGTTGAGACGGGATTCCGCGCACCTCTAGTGCGCCTGCTATGGTCCCGACCAGTCACCCGGCGACGGCGGCCACGATGTGGTCGAGGGTCGAGGACACATCTTCCTCGGCGAATTCGACGGCCCCAGGACGAGGAGGGTCATCGTCAGGGTTAATAGAGGGTAGGGTCCGCACCCTGATGGCCTCATCTCTGAAAGACCTCTGTAGCAAGGCACTCGTAGCCTCGTTGATGAGCCGAGGGTTGCATTAACGCCCGACCATATCATCACCAAACCTTTCTATTTCATTAATTTCCGGCTGACAAATATAGGCTCTCGTGGGAATTTTTTGCCTATCCATGGAGATTATTAAAAAACGTATACCATTGATTTCATTATATTTGCAAATGGAATGAAGCTTGCTTATAGACCTGTTTGAGTATGCATCAGTCTAGTGGCACTAAGCTTGCTCATTGAACTGGATGACCAATTGCGGGGTCATTATGGTAGATGCCTGGCGGCACAGCCGCTTGAAGGTTAATGGGCCCAGATGAAAACCCGCAATTGGACTAACTTTCTCGAACTTCAGACCGATGGTTATTAAGGGAGGGAAGTAACCATGAAACGGAGCGTAAAGATCCCCTTTGATCATGTGAAAGGATGGAAAAGATGAAGAAGTTACTGTCGTTAGGCTCCCTGATTGCTGTAGTTCTACTCGCTGCCCTGGTCGCCTCGCCAATCTACGGCCAGTCTGGTAGGGGTGGGCAAGGGCTTGAGACCGCCATCGCAGCCCAGGAGTGGCACACCGATGCCCTGCTGGCTAATCCAGGTGTCATCGGCACGGCCGTTGGCTACAATGCGGATGGAGTGCCGGTGGTCAAGATCTTTATTGAGACAGCGGGAGTCGCCGGGCTTCCCAAGAGGCTGGACGGCGTTCCGGTGGTGGTACAGGTAACCGGAAGGGTCTACGCCCTGCACCATCGTCCCGGCCACGGCGGTGGCCCTGGCAGGGGCGGGGACGACCCCACTGACCCCGAACCTGACCCTGGTCTCACCCCGACCGACAGATGGCCTCGCCCTGTACCGATCGGCGTTTCAACCGGTCACCCGGATATTACTGCCGGCACCATCGGAGCGCGGGTCACGGATGGTATCAACGTTTTTGCCTTGAGCAATAACCACGTATACGCCGACGAAAATAACGCCATCATCAGCGACGACGTGCTGCAGCCGGGTCCCTACGATGGGGGCAGCTCCCCTGCCGATGCCATCGGTACCTTGTACGATTTTGAGCCGATCGTTTTCTCCACTTCTGCCAGCAACACGATGGATGCGGCAATCGCCCTCTCTTCGACAGGCGTTCTCGGCAACGCCACGCCGTCCGACGGATACGGAACACCGAAGAGCACTACCATGGCTGCATTTATCAACCAGAAAGTAAAGAAATACGGGCGGACCACGTCGGAGACCAAAGGGAGAGTTAGCGCCATCAATGCCACGATAAACGTGGGCTATGGCAGTGGTGTAGCGAGATTTGTGAACCAGATCATTATCGAGCCAGGGAGCTTTAGCGCTGGTGGAGACTCCGGTTCACTCGTGGTTTTCGATGGTAAGGGAAGGACCAGCGCAGACGACCGTAGGCCTGTGGGGCTACTGTTCGCCGGCAGCGTGTTTATTACCGTTGCCAATCCCATTGACCCGGTCCTGGACCGGTTTTTTGTGACCGTTGACGGGCAGTAACACCCCAGACCTGTATACGGAGCTACTCGGCGTAGCTTGCAGGGAAGAGGCCCAGGTTCCTCTTCCCTGCCCTGTTTTTGAGGAAGCTTTGTTTAGGGGTTGACGGGAAGGAACGGGTATCGTTCAATGAGATTCCTGGTAAGGGCATCGGTGTCTTTGGTTGGCCTTCTCTGGCTCGTTGCTGTGGTGGTGGCGTGTGGCCAGCAGGGCGTGGAAGACGGACCAGGAGAGAGGCTCATGCCGGAAAAGACGATCGAAGCGGTGCTCAAGGAGCACACCGATAGCCTGATGTCGCTACCCGGCGTTGTGGGGACCGCCCTCGGCGAGTGCTCGGGGCAGCCGTGTATCAAAGTCTTCGTCGTGAAGAAAACCGCCGAGCTCGTCAAGCAGATTCCTTCCGAAATTGAGGGATACGAGGTCGCAGTTCAAGAGACCGGAGAGATCCGGGCGCTCGACCCCAGTTAATTCTAGGCTCGGGCAACGGATCACTGTTGCATCCCGCTCATAAAAACCCCGCCTTTTTCGACAGTCTCATCGGGACATCAAACCTATCTCCCAATAAATTAGGGTTGGCATATTCTCAA
>JADFOP010000050.1 GCA_022562795.1 Nitrospinota bacterium | reverse complement strand
ATGGGCGGTTTGGCCCACCGATCTGGAAAGTGCCCGGAGCGCTTACGAACGCGGGCGCTTCGAGCGGGTGCTCCGCATCCTGGAGCCCTTGGTGGAGGCCGGGAATCCGGAGGCGCAATTCCAGCTCGGGGAAATGTACGCGCTGGGCCGGGGGGTTCCCGAGGACGACGCCGAGGCCGCACGGTGGTTCCAGCGGGCCGCGGCCCAGGGCCACGTCGGGGCGCAGTTCCAATTGGGGGCCATGCATGCTCGCGGCGAGGGCGTCCCCATCAACATCGCTCAGTCGGTGGAATGGGTCGGACGGGCAGCGTTGGGTGGAACCGTCGAGCATCATGAACGCAATCGATGCACTGGATCGATACTACAGTGTCTGCACTGGCCACAGGTCCAATGAGGCCCGTGTCGTTTATGCGATTCTATCGGATTATTCGCATCCTTCTATTTTCGGTGTAAGGAACTTGTTCCACGCCAAGGAGGAAGACGACGCTGGCTGGACGATTGCGTACAGCTCTACTGAAACACCGAGCGGGGACGACTGCGGGATGATTCTTCGTACCCTACTGCTCAGCATGCGCCTAGGTCATTCAGCAGCAATTATGCTCCGTCTGGGAACCATTGAAGACACAGACGACGGTGTTGTCTATATAAAACCTTCACCTGCTAATGCGGTTGGTGTATGGGAACAAATTATTAACGCAAAGCCGAATGGCCATAAGACCTAACATGGACATGCACGCTTCTAAGCAAGTTGTCCGAGTTAAACCCCCTCCTTCGGTGATCCACTGTTCATCAAAATAGCGGACTTCACGATAATATTTTGGCTTTTATCTTTGCCTGTCAAGTATCATATTTCGTTGAAATATACACCAATAATGAATAGTGCAAATTTTTCCTGGACAATTTTCAGTAACAATCCCTTTATATCACCGACCGTATAATTGGGTAGCTTCAGCCGAGGTGCTCGAGGATCGCTCGAGCCGCCACCTCCCCTCCCGAGCAGTCCACCACGGGCCCTTCGGGCCGCTCTCCGGCGGATGAGCTCTGCGCATCGAACCGCGTGGCCGAACCCGTGGCCCGACACGTAGAGGGCCACGGTGGGCGGTTTGCGCCTCATCCCGCCAGGCTCCGAAGCAGCGCAGGCAGCGCCTCGATAACCCGCTGGAAGGCGGCCACGTAAGCCGGGTTGTCGAACCCCTTGACCCACTGGAGGGCGAAGAGCTCATCGGAGACGACGAAGAGCCCGGCCACGCTCACCCCCCGGAAAGCCCCGGCCGCCAGGCAGGCGGACAGTTCCATCTCCACGGCGAGGGCGCCCTCGGCCTGATATCGCTGAACCTTCCGGCGGGTCTCACGGTAGGGGGCGTCGGTGGTCCAGACGGGGCCGCACAGGTAGTGAATCCCCGAGGCGGCCAGGGCTGTCTCAAGCCCTCTAAGCAGGGGGGCGGCTACAGCGAGGGGCCGGTCCGGCTCGGCCCCGTAGAGGCGGCTCGTCCCTTCTTCGCTAACCGCTTCGGTGGCCACTATCACCGTCCCTATGGGCGCCTCATCGGCCAGCGATCCACAGGGGCCGAGCACGAGGATTCTTTCGGCCCCGAGGACCGTGAGTTTCTCCAGAGCCAGGACCGCCGCAGGAGCCCCGAGGGCCGGGCCGGCCAGAGACCACGGCTCGACCGCATCAGCGAGCGAGCAGAGGTGGAAGAACTCCACCCTGCGGTCGCGCACCCCTTCGGCGATGCCCTTCAGGTGTCGGGCCGCCCGGTGGTAGGCGAAGGGCGCAGGGACGAGGGCGACCGCCCCCGGGACAGTAGGGTCGCCGGGGCGACGGGTCGGCTCGATGATGGGTTCATCGGTCACAGCTCGCTCCACTTGGTCGTTAAGCATTCCAGACCACCCGCCCGCCCCTGACGGTGGCCGCCACCCCCCCCTGGGACGGTTTCTCCAGGCTGCCTGCCTCCAGCACCACGAGGTCGGCCCGCCGTCCGGGAGCGATGGCGCCTCGGTCGGTCTCGCCTACCGCCTCGGCCCCGCCAAGCGTATACCAACGTAGCGCCTCGAGGGGGGTGAGGCGCTGGTCCTCGTCCGGGTGGAGGCCGGCGGCGGCCAGACCGTAGAGGGGGCCGAAGGGCATCCCGTCGGAGCCGAAGCATAGCCGCGCCTCTTGGCGGACGAACGATCTCAGAGGGTTCATCCGACCGAAGCGCGCTCCGAGGCGCTGCTCGTAGAGCCCGCCGGGCTGACCCCACCGGGCGATGAAATTGGGCTGGAGGCTCGCCACAAGGCCCATCTGAGCCATCTTGTGGAGGTGAAGCGGATTGATGACCTCCAGGTGCTCCAGCCTAGGAGGATGGGGCGGCTCGGCGCCTTCGGCCATGGCTTTCGCAACCGAGGTCACGACCTGCCCGATGGCGGCGTCCCCGATGGCGTGTACGGCGACCTGCGCGCCTGCGGCCTGGTAGCTTGTGACGAGCTCCGTGAGGTCGTGGGCCGAGAAGACTAGGCGCCCGGCGGTCTCCACCCGGTCGTCGTAGGGGCGGGCCATACAAGCGGTGCGGGCGCCGATGGAGCCGTCGGCGTAGAGCTTTACGCCGACCAGGCGCACCCTCCCGTAAGCGGACAAGCGCCTTCGGGCCTCATGCCAGGGAAAGGGCCGCTCCGGCCGGTGAATGCCGTAGGCCCACACAGCCGGGCCGTCCTGGAGGGCCGCAAGGGCCTCGAGCTCCTCGGTGGTCTCCACGAAGGAGTGAACGCTGGTCACCCCGTGGAAGTCGCACGAGCGGGCGAAGGCCTCAAGGGCCGTTCGGCGATGCTCTCCGTTCAGCGGAATATTCGAAAAGAACTCCGCGAGGCTCACCCCGTAAAGCCGTCCGGTGGGCCGGCGGCCCACCCGCTCTACGCCGCTCGTCTCTGCGAGGCTAACGGCCCGTAGCGCCTCGGTGTTGACAACCGCGATGTGGCCGCAGACCCGACCCAGGTAGACCGGGCGATTGGGGGCGACATCGTCGAGGGCTCCCAGTTCCGGGAGCTCCCGGCTTGGCCATCCGCTCTCGTCCCAGCCGAAGCCGAGCAGCCACTCGCCTTGAGGAGATTGCTTGGCGGCCTCAGCCACAAGCTCTATGAGGGCCCCCAGGCTGGTGGCCTCCGTGAGGTCGAGAGCCAGAAGCTGTAGCCCCTGCCAGAGAGGATGGGTGTGGGCGTCACAGAAGCCCGGGACAACCTCTCCGCCTTCAACCTCCAGAACCGTAGTGGAGGGGCCGCAGCGGGCTCGGATGTCGTCCTCGGGCCCGACGGCTTCGATAGTCTCGCCGACGACACCGACACCGCCGACCATGGGCTCGCGATCAACGAGGGTGTGGACCGTCCCTCCCACCAGGGCGAGGGTGAAGGGTGGGACGGATTTGCGAGGCGGGCTCATTGTATCGGGCTCCTTCCGCTCTCATGCTACTCCACGAGGGTCGGTTGTCAAGCCGACGCCCGCCAGCCCGCTTGCTTGACGCCACCCCCGTGGCTTTGTTAGGGTTTACCGACCTCGGGGGCCCCCATGATCACCGTTACGCTTAAGAAGGGAGCCGAACGCAGAGTCCTACTCGGCCACCCCTGGATCTTCTCCAACGAGATTGAACGGCTGGAGGAAAAGCCTCCTCCCGGCGCTGACGTTAGGATCGTGGACTGGCGGGCGAGGTTCGTCGGCCGAGGCTACATCAACCCCCATTCCCTCATCGCTGTCCGCCTGCTTTCTAGGAGCGACAGAGACCCCGACGCCCTCTTCGTTCTCGGGAGGGTCGAGCGGGCCCTGGCCTTGCGAATGGCTCTCTATCCGGGCGAGGAGACCTACCGGCTCATCAACAGCGAGGGCGACGGCCTGCCCGGGGCCATTGTAGACCGCTACGGCGACACCCTGGTCGTCTCCATCACCACGGCGGGGATGGAGGTCCGGAAGGGATGGCTCTTCGAGGCGCTCAACGATGTGGTGGCGCCCGCCCAGATTTACGTGAGAAACGACTCGCCGCTCAGGGCCCTCGAAGGGCTCGACGCCTCGAGCGTCTGGCTCCTGGGAGGTGAGCGGCCCGAGGTGGAGATCGAACAGGACGGCCTGCGCTTCACGGTCGATGTCGTAGGAGGCCAGAAGACCGGTTTCTTTCTCGACCAGCGGCCCGCCCGCCAGCGGTTCGTCTCATACGTGGCGCGAAAGCGTGTTTTGGATGCCTTCTGCTACACTGGGGCCTTCGCCTGCTACGCCGCACGGGCCGGGGCCGTCGAGGTGGTGGGGGCGGAGAGTTCCAAGCCTGCCGCCGCCCGGGCACGGGCCCACGCCGAGACCAACGGCCTAGCCGATCGGGTCTCGATCGTCGAGGGCAACGCCTGGGAGGCGTTGAAAGAGCTCCACGCCCAGGGCGAGCGCTTCGGCTGCGCGGTGCTCGACCCACCCTCCTTCGCCCCAAGCCGCAAAGACCTCAAAGAGGCGACGGTGGCCTACGAGCGGCTCAACCGGCTCGCCATGAAGCTCATCGAGCCGGGGGGGTTGCTTGTCACCTCCACCTGCTCATACCACGTTGACGAGCCGACCTTCCGCCGCGCCATCTTAAGGGCGGCCTCGAGCCTGCGGCGCACCTGCACGTGGGTGGCTTCGGGCGGCCAGGGGCCCGACCACCCGACCCCGCTGGCCATGCCGGAGGGCCGTTACCTCACCACCCTCTTCGTGCGGGTGGGCTAGGGAGGGGGAGACTTTGGAGCCGGCCGTCAGTGTCATCATCCCGACCTTCAACCGGCGGGCCATGGCCGCCGAAGCGGTGGCCTCGGTCCAGGCACAGACCTTCGGAGAGTGGGAGTGTATCGTCATCGACGACGGCTCCACCGACGGCACCTCCGAGGCCATCGAGGCCCTGGCCGACGAGAGGGTGCGTATGGTGCGCCAGCGAAGGCGAGGGGTAGCCGCAGCCCGTAACCGGGGTGTCGCCGAATCCCGCTCGCCGCTGGTCGCCTTCCTCGACTCCGACGACCTCTGGCGCCCGGCGAAGCTGGCCTGCCAGGTCTCGGTCATGGCCGAGGGCTGGGCGCTCTGCCACACCGATGAGATTTGGGTGCGTAACGGTGTAAGGGTCAATCCGAAGAAGAAGCACGCCAAGGCCGGCGGATGGCTACTCGAGCGCTCCCTGGAGCTCTGCTGCATCAGCCCCTCGGCGGCCGTCGTGCGCAGAGACGTTCTGGACGCCCTCGGCGGCTTCGATGAAGCCTTCCCCGTCTGTGAAGATTACGACCTCTGGCTCCGCCTGACGGCCCGCCACCCGGTGGCTTTCGTCCCGGAGCCCTTGGTCACCAAGCGGGGAGGCCACGCCGGCCAGCTTTCCTCCAGCCGGTGGGGTCTGGATAGGTGGCGGGTGGCCGCCATCGTCAAGCTCTTGGACGAGGGCCCTCCCGGCGATGAGGCTCGCATCTTGGCGACCTCCGAGCTCCACCGAAAGTGCGACATTCTCTTCGGCGGCTTCGCCAAGCGGGGCAAGGAGGCCGAGGCCGCCTTCTATCGGTCGCTCAAGGAGCGATTCCCGCTGGAGGTGGACAAGGAGGTTTTGTGCCCGCGATAGAAGAGGTAACCCTGGGGGCGATCGACGAAGCCGACCGCACCTTCTGCCTGAGCTTCGGCGGGAACCTGGGCAACCTTGAGCGTTCCATCGCCGCCATCGGGCAGACCTCGCCACTAAGCGTCCGCACCCTGGAGGCGGATCGCTTCCAGCTGATCACGGGCTTTCGCCGCGCGGAGGTGCTTCGCCTATTGGGCCGCACGAGGGTGCTCGCGACCATCCACAGCCACGAGAATCTGCCCGACCACAAAGCGGCCCGGCTAGCGGTCTTCGACAACGTAGGGGTGCGGGACTACAACCTGGTGGAGCAGGCCCGGGCTGTCGACCTGCTCCTCGGCGTGGGCGAGATGGACGAAGGGGAGGTCCTCCAAAAACTGCTTCCCGCCATGGGGCTCCAGGCCCACGGCCAGGTCCTCCAGCGACTCCGGCGGCTGCTCGTCTTGGACGGGGCGTTCCTGGAAATCATCGCCCAAGAGGGGTGGCCGGCACGGGCCGTCCTTCCGCTCTGCGCGTGGCGGGCCGACGCGCAGCAGGCATTCTTAGAGGTAGTAAAGGCGCTTAGGCCCGGGGCCAACAAGCTCGCCGAGCTCGCCACGTGGCTCGAAGAGATCGCGCTTCAGAGGGAAGAGCCCATCGAGTTGGTCATGGTGGAGCTAAGGCTCCTCTCCAGAGCCCAAGACGAGTCAATATCGCCTCAGGAACGCCTGAGGCTTATTCGAGAGGTGGTCCGGCGAGCCCGCTACCCCACCCTCACAAGGATGGAGCGCCGGGCCGAAGAGCTGGTCGACAAGCTCCAACTCACCCCCCACGTGAGCGTTCGGCCGCCCGAGGGATTCGAGGGCGATGCCTACGAAGCGCGCTTTACCTTCGGCTCTCCCGAAGATCTAAAGCGGATTGGCCGACGCCTCCTTGAGGCCGCTGACGACCCGTCGGCTGACGAGCTTCGAAGCCTATTGACCGAGGGCCTAGCGGAGGACGAGGAAGGAGGAGCGTCGTGAGACCCTACCGGCCGTCGCGCATCGTCGTGGAAAGGGCCGCCCGCCTCGACCCCATGGCGCTACGGGTCATCGACTTCTACGCCGGGGTGCCGGTGAAGGAGGTGGACCGAGCTGATCTCCTCTTGGCGGAACCCCCGACGGGGCCCGACCCCTTTGGAGCCGGGAAGCGGACCCTCCTGCTCGCCCGCTTCAAGGGGTCCTTTGTCAAGCCCTGCCCTGGAACGGCCGAGATGCTCTGCTCCCACTACGCCGTCTTAAGCCCAATCCTAAACTGCCCCCTGGAGTGCACCTACTGCATGCTCCAGAGCTATATCAACCGGCCCGCAATCACCGTTTACACGAACGTCGAGGACTGCCTCGAGGAGCTCGCTTCGTACCTCTTGGCCCGCCCCGAAGGCCTCGCCCGGCTCGGAACGGGCGAGCTTGCCGACAGCCTGGCCCTCGAAGAGGCGACCGGCTGGTCTGAACGGTTGGTGCGTTATGTGGCGGGCCAGCCAAACGCCATTCTCGAGCTCAAGACCAAGACCGCTCTCGTAGAGCCCCTCCTCGACCTCGACCATGGCGGGCGGACGGTGGTGGCGTGGTCCCTAAACCCCGATGAGATCGTCAGGCGGGAGGAGCTTAAGACCGCTGGCCTCGAGGAGCGTCTGGAGGCGGCCGCGCGGGTCCAGGCCGCCGGCTACCTCGTCGCATTCCACTTTGATCCCCTCGTCCACTACCCCGGCTGGAAGGCCGGCTACCGGGCAGTGGTAGCCCGGCTCGCCGAGGCGATCGACCCCCGGGGGGTAGCCTGGGTAAGCCTCGGGGGCCTTCGCTTTCTGCCGGGCCTGAAAGCCGTCATCAAGGCCCGCTTCCCGAAGAGCCGCCTCCCTGGGGGCGAGTTCATCTTGGGCGAGGACAAGAAGCTCCGCTACCTCGCTCCCCAGCGGGCCGCCATGTACCGGGCCGTGGCGGGATGGCTTAGAGAGTGGGACAGAGACCTGCTCATCTACCTATGCATGGAGAGGGAGCGACTGTGGGAGGCGGCCCTGGGAGAGCCGCCGCCCGACCGGACCGCCGTGGAGAAGAGATTCATCCAACGCCTCCAGACTGTCGGCTCCTCAAGCAGGACGCCGAGGTGAGCGGGCAAGCCGAGCCCGTGCGGGTCGAGTCCTACGCCGGCGGGCGGGCTGAAGAAGCCCCCAGGGCCGTCTGGGTGGATGAGGAGCGGGTTCCTCTGGTGCGCGTTTTGGAGTCCCGGCTTGAGGAGACCCATCCGGAGAGGCTCCGGCGCAGGCGTTTCGTCGTGGAGACGGTCGCCGGTGAGCGCTGGGTATTGACCAGGGACGAGGCGACCGCCACCTGGTGGCTGGAGCGGCCCCGTCGTTGAATGGCCCTTGGCTCTGTGGTATAAGAGCCGGTGGCCTTTTTAAAAGGAGGGGCGTAAGCCGTGATAGCACTGATGGTTAGAGCCGCGCTCGTGGCGGCCTTCGGGCTCCTCCTAGGTGTCGGGTGCAATGTGACCCGGACCGCATTCGATGTGCCTGGGGCATTGGTGCCGGAATTCGATACGGCGAGCAACTACAAGGCCAAGAAGGGCGCCCAGGCCACCGGGTACAAGTTTAATTCCGTGGCGGTGTTGCCTTTTGGGCGACCCCGGTCGCTCGACTTGGAGGAGACGGTCCGGCTGCGCGTCAACCGCTTGCACGAGCTCTTCGACAAGCGGCTCCGTCAGTACGGTCACTACCGTGTGTCGTCACCCATCAAGGTGCAGCGGGCGATGATCAAGCACGCGATGCCCTACGTCCGGCGGGGGGAGCTCGAAGTCGCAACCCTCATCGGCAAAGACCTTGGGGTGGATACGGTCCTCGTAGGCGATGTGAACCGATGGCGCGAACGGGAGGGCAGCGCGCTGGGGGCGAAGGAGCCAGCCAGCGTCGCTTTTCAGGTCTATCTGTTCCGGGTCGAAGATGGCGCCTTGCTCTGGAAGGCCTCCTTCTCCAAGACCCAGCGCCCTCTTACAGATAACATCCTGGAGCTGGAGAACTTCTTGAAGGGAGGCGCAACGTGGCAAACGAGCGACACCCTGGCCCGCCTGGGTGTGGAGGAGGTGATGCGCAC
Source organism: Nitrospinota bacterium (assembly GCA_022562795.1). Classification (GTDB taxonomy): domain Bacteria; phylum JADFOP01; class JADFOP01; order JADFOP01; family JADFOP01; genus JADFOP01. The sequence continues at coordinate 5,086 of JADFOP010000050.1, read as the reverse complement.
CTTCCCTGGCCATGGGTACCTTCACCCAAGAAACCTCAAGTTCTAATGCACTCTTAGCTAATTAGGTTTGTGCAAGATGAAGGAGCGATACCGTGACGGATGAGAAGGAAACCCCCGAGGTGGACGAGGCGGAAGCCGAGGCAGAGGCTGCCGAAGAGACGGCCGAGGCCAAAGACGAGCCGCCCCCCGAGAAGCGCTACACGCGCCGTCAGCTGGAGCATATGACGGCCAAAAGGCTCCGAGATTTGGCCCTGGATCTTAAGGAGATCGCCGGCGTCCACGGCCTGAAGAAGGGCGAGCTCGTGGAGGCCATCTTCGCCCTCCGGGGTGTGGAGGAGGCCGAAGGTGTATCGGCCTTTGCCGTGGACAAGGGGGCCATTAAGCAGGAGATTCGCCAGCTCAAGGGGCTTCGGACATCCGCCCTCGAGGCTGGCGACTCCACCGAGCTCAAGCGAGTGCGAAATCGCATCAAGCGGCTGAAGCGCACACTCAGAAAGGTTTCATAAAGGACATCCGACGGAATTCCCTGCCTTATAGTGGATCCCACCTACCCGTCCCATCGGTCAGCCCTTGACATTAAAGCCTGATGGCTTCATATTATAGAAGAATATATGACCAATTGCTCATATGAACATGAGTTAATATAAATTGGGGACCAGGTTATGGAAGCTGAGCTTGAGCAGGTCGATACCATCGACTGTGAGGTAGATGCCATTGACCCGGAGCGGGTCTCTCTGGTGCTCGCCTCTATGATAGACGAGGCCACAACGCGTGGACTGGCTGAGATCTTTCGGGCCCTTGGGGATCCAACCCGGGTGCGCATTCTCCACGCCCTCGCCGCCACGGAGCTCTGTGTGTGCGATCTTGCGGCAATCCTCGGCATGAGCCAATCGGCGGTGAGCCATCAGCTTCGGCTGCTGCGCTCCCTTCGCCTTGTTCGCAATCGGAGGGAAGGCCGCATGGTCTACTACGCCCTGGACGACGACCACATCGAGAAGCTTATGGCTCAGGGCTTAGACCACGTGACCCACGGCTGAGCCGACTCGGCCTCAAGGAGTAGGAACGGGAATGGAATCCCTCGTCGTCAGGAGCGTGGAGGCCGCCTCGGCCATTTTCGTCGAGGCATCTGTATACCTGCTGTTCGGAACGTTCGTTGCGGGCCTCATCGCCGTGATGCTGCCCCAGGAGGCCATCACCCGTCACCTGGGGGGCGGCGGCATGAAGGGTGTTGCCAAGGCGGCGCTGTTCGGCATCCCTCTCCCCCTCTGCTCCTGCGGTGTCATCCCGACCGCCCTGAGCCTTCGGCGCCAGGGGGCGAGCCGGGGCTCTACCCTCGCCTTCCTCATCGCAACACCCGAGACCGGTGTCGACTCGATAGCCATAACCTACGCTCTGCTCGATCCCATCTACACTCTTTTTAGGCCAGTGGCTGCTTTCATAACGGCCCTGACGACAGGCGGCCTTGCAGACCTGCTTGATAAGGAGGAAGTGCCCCAAGCCCCCTCTTCGAAGGTCTGCCAGGTCTGCGAGGGCGAAGGCGGCGACGGCCACACCCACAGCCTGGGCGAGAAGCTCGCCCGGGCCGTCCGCTACGGCTTCGGAGACCTGCTCGGCGACATCGCCCTCTGGCTGGTGGTCGGGATCGTCCTGGCGGGTCTCATCACCGCCCTCATTCCCGAGAGCTTCTTCCGCACCTGGGTCGGAAGCGGCCTCGGCAGCATGTTCATCATGCTAGCCCTGGGGATGCCCATCTACATCTGTGCCACCGCCTCGACCCCCGTCGCCGCCGCGATGATCGCCAAGGGGCTGAACCCAGGCGCGGCCCTCGTCTTTTTGCTCGCGGGCCCGGCCACCAACCCCGCCACCCTGACCATGGTGACCCGCTACCTCGGGGCCAAGGCCTCGGCCACCTCCTCCAGCGTGATGCCCTTGAGGTAGGCCAGTTGTTGGGCGACGGCCTGCGTGTGGCGAGGCTCGGTCCAATTGGTGCGGTACTTCTTAAAGGGCTGTGGGGCCGCGTCGGTCTCCAGAACGATGTTCTCCAGCGGAATGGCTTTGGCCGTTTCCTGTAGCTCAGTGAGCCGGAGCAACGGACGCGCTAGGGAGATGAAGAAGCCCCGGTCGATGGCCTGCCGGGCTTTGAAAAAGGCGATTGGTGGGTGCAGGACGCCGCCGCCGCCGCACGCGAGTTGGCTGAAGTCGAGGCGCGGGCGGCATCCGAAACTAATCGTCGAGTGGGGGGCCAGGCGGAAACGTGCGGGTGAGGACGATCCGCTGGTCCCGTGCGAGGGCGGGCGTGATACGGCGGCCTGCATTCCCAATGCGACGATCCGGACCCTGCCCGGCTGGGGCCACGACCTGCCGCTGGAACTCGTCGACGAGCTGGCGGGAGCGATCGGCGGCCATGCCCGCGCGAGCGCTGGAGCGCCGCCCTAGATTCGATAATTGCGGGTCCGGATTCGATCGCTGCGCAACCGCGCGAGGGGCCCTTTTGCCCGCAAAAATTTTTTCACGGATTCATTTTCGCCCTTGCGCTCATCACAAGTCCAGCTTGGTCCACGCGTCGCTGCGTTGCAGTCGGACGACACACCACCATCCGACGGGTCCGGGACGCGTTAAAACCCTCTTCACCCTCTTGCGCGCCGACCCGGTCTGATTCAGTATCTGGTAGTCGGGCACCTGGGGGGACCCACTAGACCTAGCGATTGCGGCCGCCGGACCCATATGGGGCAGGCGCCGGTTCCGTTCGGTCTCGATTGGGCCCTGTGGGCAAAAAGGGGATAAGTTTCATACCCCTTCCGCCCCCGAATATTGCTAGGCGGGTACGGCTCGCCGAATCGAACACATGCGGAACATCGGCTCACGCACGATCGGACGCGACACGAGACGAAGGGCGAGGACGAGCGATGGATTTCAGGAACGAGGACGCGATGGAACTGGACATGACGCAGGACGATACGGCGACTGTCTCGGACGCGCCTTCCCCCGCTGTCAGTCCCGCATCCGGAAAGGCAATCGATATGCAGGCTTCCGACAGCGGTAGCGAAGAACTGGTCGGCACGGCGGCGATCTCGGAAAAAGCCGACGCGGCGCTAGCCGGCGCGATGATGGAAGCGGTCAAGGCCTCTGCCGAACCGGTCGACGATTCGAAGAAGATCAACGATCGCCGCTTCCAAGTCGTCACCGACAGCAGCCGCGATGCCTTGCTGACCGAATTTGGCAAGGAAACGCTGATCGATCGCTATCTTCTGCCCGGCGAGGAGTTTCAGGACCTGTTCGCCCGCGTGGCCGATGCCTATGCCGACGATCAGGATCACGCCCAGCGCCTTTACGATTACATCTCGCGCCTGTGGTTCATGCCCGCCACGCCCGTGCTGTCGAACGGCGGCACCAATCGCGGCCTGCCGATCTCGTGCTATCTCAACAGTGTCGAGGACAGCCTGGAAGGCATCGTCGGCACCTGGAACGAGAATGTCTGGCTGGCTTCGCGCGGCGGCGGCATCGGCACCTATTGGGGCCAGGTGCGCGGCATCGGCGAGCCGGTGGGCCTCAACGGCAAGACCAGCGGCATCATCCCCTTCGTGCGCGTGATGGATTCGCTCACGCTCGCGATTTCGCAGGGTTCGCTGCGGCGCGGCTCGGCTGCCTGCTATCTCGACGTGTCGCACCCCGAGATCGAGGAATTCCTCGAAATCCGCAAACCTTCGGGCGATTTCAACCGCAAGGCGCTGAACCTGCATCACGGCGTGCTGCTGACCGACGAATTCATGGAAGCCGTCCGCGCGGGCGAATCCTTCGATCTCGTCAGCCCCAAGGACGGATCGGTCCGCAAGACCGTGGATGCGCGTTCGCTGTTCCAGAAGCTGGTCGAAACCCGCCTCGCGACGGGCGAGCCCTATATCGTCTTCTCCGACACGGTGAACCGGATGATGCCCAAGCATCACCGCGATCTCGGCCTCAAGGTCTCGACCTCGAACCTGTGTTCGGAAATCACGCTGCCCACGGGCCGCGATCATCTCGGCAACGATCGCACCGCGGTCTGCTGCCTAAGCTCGCTCAACCTCGAAAAGTGGGACGAGTGGAATAGCGACAAGCAGTTCATCGAGGATGTGATGCGCTTCCTCGACAACGTGCTGCAGGACTATATCGACCGCGCGCCGGATGAGATGGCGCGCGCCAAATATTCCGCCGGCCGCGAACGCAGCGTGGGCTTGGGCGTCATGGGCTACCACTCCTTCCTCCAGCAGAAGGGCATCGGCTTCGAAAGCCCGATGGCCAAGGTCTGGAACCTGAAGATGTTCAAACACGTCAGCGCGAAGGCGGAAGAGGCCAGCATGGTCCTCGCCAAGGAACGCGGGCCCTGCCCGGACGCGGAAGAAATGGGCGCGATGGAGCGGTTCAGCTGCAAGATGGCGATCGCGCCGACCGCGTCGATCTCGATCATCTGCGGCGGCACCAGCGCCTGCATCGAGCCGATCCCGGCCAATATCTACACCCACAAGACCCTGTCGGGCAGCTTCGTGGTCAAGAACCCGTATCTGGAAAAGCTGCTGCGCGAGAAGTCGAAGGATTCGACCAATGTGTGGAACTCGATCCTCGAAAAGGGCGGATCGGTTCAGCATCTCGACTTCCTGAGCGCGGAAGAGAAGGCGACCTACAAGACCAGCTTCGAGATCGATCAGCGCTGGCTGCTCGAATTCGCCGCCGACCGTGCGCCCTTCATCGATCAGGCGCAGTCGCTGAACCTCTTCATCCCCGCCGATGTCGACAAGTGGGACCTGATGATGCTGCACTTCCAGGCATGGGAGAAGGGCATCAAGTCGCTCTACTACCTGCGCTCGAAGAGCGTGCAGCGCGCGGGCTTTGCGGGCGGCGTCGAGACCGACAACACCGCCGACGCCGCCAAATACGAGCTGATGGCCGGAGCGGGCGAGCAGACCGATTACGAGGAATGCCTGGCTTGTCAATAGTAATGTTGTGCTGTGTCTCATTCTATGGAACAGGATGGGACTACAGTCAATAAATGACTTGAAAAAGTGAGAAGGTGTGCCCTCATGGACTGGGAAACCCCCTAACCCATGAGGGC
>JADFOP010000049.1 GCA_022562795.1 Nitrospinota bacterium | reverse complement strand
TACCGCCCCGATGTACGCAATTAGCCGTGTTCTACGGAAGAGCAAGAGCGGCACTATCAATAAATCGAAGGAAAGCCCGCCATAGGTAAATAGATAGACCACCCATTCCTTAGTAAAGAATTGACCCACAAGGGGGGTGTCTGAAAAGGCTGCGAGCCACGTCCTCAGTGGTTCTCCTCGAAACCAGTCTGGGTTCAACTTGGCAAGACCGCCATAGAAGTAAGGAATTGCTATCTGGACACGGAACAGCCAAACACACCAGATAGGAACAGATTGAGACCGTATTTTGGGGTTTATTAAAGCGTCCAAGGAAAAAGAGCGGTTGCAGGGGATGAGAATTAAAAGAAAACTTATAAGGCAAATCAAGTAAATGTGATTCAGGTAGTACGTCTTATCGAGTAGAAAAACATACGAAAGAGTAAGGGTATACAGGGCGGCTGCGATGCGGTAAAAAAGTCCTAGTGTGATGAGGCAAGCAAGAATACCCAGCAAGGCGTATACGTAATACATCCCGGCGCCGGGTAGAACCTTCACCCAACTAAAACCGAAAAATTTAAAGTGAAACTTCGGCAGGAGGTAATACCGTTCTATGCGGGGCCAATAACGGAAAACCTCCCAGAGCATTATCAGCCCAAAGACCACCCGAAAGAACACGAGGGAGGCGACATCGACAGGCTCAAACAGCTTTGCGGACATTTTTAAAAGCCGATTGTTTCCCATGCTTTACGCGGTGACCTCCTTCAAGAGCATCCTTGCACTGTGGCTGGTTTCCGGAGCCTATCCTTAATAGGTCGCTTTCTAGCTACTCCAGCAATGCCACAAAACGCCAGGCTGATACCCCTTTCGGAGAACAGGGATTAACCCTGTTACCACACAGCCCCATCCGTTCCACCCCGCCTCACATCGTCTCCCCATACGTAGCCATATTATTTTTCTTCATTAAGGGGAAGAATCCATGGCGCCGGTGGCCATAGCCGGGCCTTCACTCTTACAAGGTCTACGGCCGGGTCGATCAAAAGCTGAGGCGCCCTCCCATTAAGGGAGGCTAGCACACGAGCTCGGACTTCAACGCCAGGATAACCTCTTTCTTGAAAGCGATCAGCTAGATAGTGACTAAACTGTAAAATCATATCCGGTCTAGTAGACATATTACGGTACTGAAGTGGTGTTATAAAATCCAAAATTTTATCACGAGGGTATTCACGCATCCTACGGCTTTCGGGGTCTGTCACAAAAAAGATGGAATTACCTGTTTTACTGCGTAGCCTCATATGCCAAGAAAAGCGATGCCCTTCTTCAGTCCAACTCACGTTACCGGGATAAAAGTAGTGCCTGAGTGGAACGAGCAGTTGAATACCCAAATATACCGTTACGCAGAGTGTTGTCAACAAACGATGGGAAGGGGAGAAGGCTGGCAAGTAGGCCACGTCATCTGCCGGATGAAATTCTTTCCGTTGAATGGTTGCCATTAATCGACGAGGCCAACTTGGGGAGAAGAATATCAAGGTCGCCGCGATCATTAACCATGGAAATATCCCAATATAAAAAAGATAGTTATTCGTTAGATGAAATGCGGTTACCAGCAGGAGCCCCATTACCCTGGTTTTGCGAAAGAGCAATAGCGGTACAATAAATAAATCGAAGCCCAGCCCACCAAGGCTAATCGATAAACAAACCACTCTTCTTTAAAGAAATGACCCAAGACTGGGTAGCCTGTACGTCCTGCAAGCCACGTCCTCATTGGTTCTCCATGCAACCAGTCGGAGTTCAACTTGGCAATACCACCGTAGAAGTAGACCAAGCCTATTTGAGCGCGTAACAACCATACACACCAAGCAGGAGCAAATTTAGAGCGTGCTTTGGGAAAAATTATAGCATCCAGGGAAAAGGACCGATGACAAGGGATAAAAATTAAAAGGAAACTGAGAAGACAAATCAAATATACATGATTTAAGTAAATCGCTTGAGTCATCAGGAATACATAAGTAATACCAAAAAAGAACAGGATAGTTGCAATCTGATAAAACAGTCCCAATGTAACGAGTGAAGCAAGAAAACCTAGCAAGAAGATCAGGTAATACATCCCATCGCCTGGCAATACTTGCGCCCAACCAAATCCGTAATACTTAAAATGAATGAGTGGACTGAGGTAAAGTTCTTCGACATGGGGCCAATAACCGGAAACATGCCAGAGCATTATCAGCCCAGAAGTCACCCGAAAGAACACGAGAGAGGCGGCATCTACAGGCTCAAACAACCTGGCGGACATCTTTAAAATGCGATTGTTTCCCATGCTTTACGCTGTGACTCCCTTAAAATCGCAAGTTCATGAGGCTTGTTTCCGAATCCTTTCCTCCCGCTATTGCTGGGCGACCATGCCGGACCTTCCCACCCCGCAACTCCACGCGCCTACCATTCGGGCTCGAGGCGCAGCCGTTGGGTCAGGCTGCGATCGGTTGATGTGCCGGCGGAGAGGTCCCAGGCGAGCTGGCAGGTGTAGCTGAGTCCAGCCGACCGGTAGCCCACTTTCTTGACGAGAATCCGGTGGATCGGATTGGCCATGCAGCGGCCGGTGAAGCTACGCTGGAAAACGGTGTGCACGATTGTGGGGCTCACGCCTACGAGACGCCCGTCGAGGCGGACCTCGGCCCCGGGCGGGTCGGTCTCAACGGTCAGGCTCAGAGTGAAGGGCGATGGTTTGGACAGGCCGCGGAGAGGTACGCTCAGCGAGACAGGCACGCCGGGCCAGCGAGCGTGGACGGCGCCGCACCCGCTGGCCGTGAGGAGCGCCAAGAGCAGTACGAAACCACGCCGTGGATTCATCGTTCTCGCTCCTTCTTCAGTCAGACCCCGGCCGCAAAGAGCCGTTTGCGCGTGTGTCTCGGATGGGGTATGCTACATTCCCACGTAACGCACCACCAATCTCCTGTTCCAAAAGGAGCGCAACCGTGGGCTACACCTGCCGAATTTGTCACGGGGCCCTTGACCCCTCAGCTACCACGTGCCCTCATTGTGACTCCAACATCGGAGCCATCGGGCGAGAGGTCACCATCGAGATGCTCGATGATGTTGCTGTCTTGGAGGAGATGGGTTTCAAGCTCACCGACCCTCAGCGCCAATTCCTAACCGATCTCTGGATCATGACCATGGAGGAGCCGCCGGTGGAAGTCGAAGGCTTAGAGATCGGCTTTCCCGATGGTTACACTATTCGGTTCAAAACCAAACGGGATGAAGAGACCTTCTAGCCCTGCACTCCCTCCCTGACAATCAGTCCACGCCGGGCAACTTGAAACGGCAGGAGACGAAACCCCGCCTTCTCAAGAACGCGCTCCACCGCCTCGCGCCTCCCGTCGGCCGCCAGGACGGCCAAGCACCCGCCGCCGCCGGCCCCGCATAGCTTCCCGCCAATGGCCCCGACCCGCCTCGCTTTTCCAAGCGCCGCCTCTACCGAAGGGACGCTCACTCCAGGAGCCAGCCTGCGTCGCTCCGCCCACTCCTTTACGAGGAGCTTTCCTACCGCTTCGACGTCCTCGTCCAGAAGCGCCTCGCGCATCGCCTCGGCGATCGCCTTAAGACGTGCGAAGCGGCGCCGGGTCGGGCCCACGTTCTCGACATAGGCTTTAAATTTCTCCCAGTTGGTTACCCCGGAGAGTCGGCTCGCCCCTGTGAAGGCCAAAACGAGGCGACCGGCAAGCGATTCTAAAAAGGACCGGGAGACATTGAGCCGCTCGACCCTCCAGCCGTCGTACGAGAAGTGGTAGGCGGCCAGTCCCCCGAATACCGCCGCCAGGTAGTCCTGCTTTCCAGTAGGCACACCGAGCAGAGAGGCCTCGAGGCGCGCTCCCGTCTCAATGAGGGGGGCCTTGATGACCCTTCGGCCCTGGAGGCGCAGCAACGCCGCCGATACAGCCATAAGGAGGGCTGAGGAGCCTCCAAGGCCGCCTCCGGCGGGGGCGGCGGCTTCCGTCACCACTTCGATACCCGTCGGGGGACCGTAATGGGAGAGGGCCCGCCCGTGAATGGCCAAAGCCGCCGGCAGGGCCAATTGCCCGACGGATCGGCCCGTCGCCTCCGCACCGAGGTCAAGGGCCACGAGGCGCACCTTGCCCGGCCGTAGCCTGCGTACGAAGGCCCGGGCCCTGAGCTCCACGGCTATGTTCACCGTCACCACGCCCCCGAGGAAGGCGTAAAGACCCTCTAGATCGAGGGTTCCCCCGGCCAGGTCGATGCGCGTCGGCGCGGTGGCGACGACAGACATGGGATCCTCCAGGCGAACTAGCATCATGAAAAATTCATTATACCTAACTCCAGGTTGCCCGAGGGGGAGAATTTGCCCCCCTAGGCGCAGATTTCTCTTGCGGACGGTTCCTAAGAGATGGTAATATCAAGCTACATAATTTAACATCATTTTTCCAGGTCTATGAGGACCTTCCTGTAATAAATCCGAGTTTTAACTGCGGCACGGAGGAGGGACCATGGAAATTCGCATTCCGCGGGAGGCCCTCCACAAGGGCTTGTCCAAGGTCCAAGGGGTGGCCGACGCTAGAGCGCCCCAGCCCATCCTGGCGAACGTTCTGCTGGAGGCGAGTGACGGGGGGACACTCGTCCTGACTGCGACCGACTTCGAGATCGCCGTTAAGGCCACATTGGAGGCCGAGGTTGTCAAGGCAGGTAGTTTAAGCCTGAACGCCCGCCGGTTGTATGACATCGTCCGAGAACTGCCGGAGGAGACCGTTCACCTGGTCGCTCAGAAAGAGCACTGGGCAGGCCTCACGTGCGGAAGAGCCTCTTTTAAGCTGGCCGGTATGCCGGCTGGGGAGTACCCGCCCCTGCCCTCCTTCGACGCGGCCCAGGCCATGAAGCTTCCCCCAGGTGTGGTCGGTGATATGGTGGCCAAGACCCTTTATTCGGTCTCCACCGATGAGAGCCGCCTCGTCCTAAACGGGGTGCTTCTGAACCTGGAGGAGAAAACCCTTGAGATGGTGGCTACAGACGGGCACCGTCTGGCCCAAATTTTCGGGGACGGGCTGGAGAAGGTCAGTGAGCCCATGCAGGTGGTCATTCCCCGGAAAGCCCTTCACGAGCTTACCCGACTCCTGGAGCCGGAGATCGAGACCCTGGAGATTGTCTTGCAGGAAAACCATGTTGTCTTCCTGCTACCGCAGGCCGTCCTTATTGGACGTCTAATTGAAGGCCAGTTTCCTAACTACGATCAAATCATCCCCCAGAAAAGCGAAGTGGTGATGACGTTGGGGCGCCAAGAGTTCATCCAGGGCCTCAAGCGGGTTAGTCTCATGGCCAGCGACAAGTCGAAGATGGTGAAACTGACCCTTGCCTCAGGAACCCTGGCCCTGGCAAGTGAAGACACGGAGATCGGCACGGCTCATGAGGAGCTTGCGGCTGAGTATGACGGAGAGGAATTCCTTATCGGCCTTAACTCCAGGTATCTTCTCGACGCCCTTAACGCGATGGAAACTGAGGAGGTGGCCATCGGACTCACCGATCCCCTGGCGCCGGGGCTCATCGAGCCGGTCGATGGGGGCCGCTACAAGTGCGTCATTATGCCCATGCGTATCTGAGGTGGGAGCCGGATGAGCCGCGCTTTTCAATACATCGTCCTTCTAACTATCTTAGCCGCCGGCGGGACTGGCGCATACTTCTTCTTTTTCAAGCCCGAGGCTCTGCCGCCAGGATTACTAGGCCGGACACAAATAACGGGATCGCTGGAGCTTCGTGTGACGGCTCGGCGGGCGAGCGGCCGTGCCGTGCAGCCGGAAGGCCTTGCCGTAGAGGTGCTTTTCGACGCCTCAGGCTCCATGTTGAGAACCCACCCCGCCTCTGGACGGCGCAAGATTGACGAGGCCAAGGAAGCCCTCAGCCGCTTTGTGAAGCGCGCCCCTGATGGGCTTAAGTTGGGCCTACGGGTCTTCGGCGCCAGCACCCCCAATACAGAGCCATATCAGACCGAAGGATGCCGTGATACGAAGCTGCTCATCCCCTTGGGTAAGGGGAGGCCCAAAGATGTCTTAAAGGCCATCCAGGGGATAAAGGCAAGAGGCTGGACCCCTCTGGGCTATTCCATTCGGCAGGTCATCAAGGACTTCCGAGGCGTGAAGGGCCAGAAGCGACTCGTCGTGATCACTGACGGTCGGGAGAGGTGCCAATCGTTCGGCGGAAACCCGGCCGAGGCGATCAAAGCCCTCACAGAGGCTGGAATTGAGATAAAGGTGGCTTTCATAGGCGAAGATGCGCCGCCGGAGATTCGTCAATCTCTCGCCGAGCTGGAGACCCTGGGCTCCGCCGAAGTCCTCACCCTGGATAGGCCGGGGGAGCTCCGAGAGGTGTTGGCCGAGACAGCCGAAGCATTGGTCGCCAACGCCACGGCCAGACACCAAACCTCCCAGAAGTCATTCCCGGTATCCACTGCCTCCCCAACCCGGGTTCCCGTGGGCAACTACAGCCTGGTGATTCCGCCCATCCCGGGGGTCTCCACAAAGCCGACCCGCCTGTCGGACCTTCCCGTAGTGAGAGGAAAGACCACCCGCCTGGATGTCCTCTTCGTCGAGGGAGAGGCGAGAGTAGAGATCACCACCCGCTGAGACCCATTCCCAAACGCTCTTAAGTTGACTTATCCGGCTCGCCCTGTCATATTAGGGGCACGTGCCCGATGATGGTTCGTCGGGAGGGAGCCGTGGGATGAATTACCAGTTCTTCCTTGATGGCTTAGGGGTGGGCTTCATCGTGGGCCTCCTCGTTGCCTACCTCCTGTACCGCTTCGGTGGCCGACCAAAAGCTAAAACCAAGCGCCCGGACATCGATAAACTCGTCGACCAGTTCGAAAAGCACTATAGGGATGTTCGTCGCCGCGACGCAAATCTGTCCGATGAATGACCCCACCACTATTAGCGACAAAGATGACTTAACCTCCGTTGTGGCCGAGCTGGCATCGCTGCGCCGGGAGGTCCAGGCTATCGCACGTCGAATCGACGGCGCCGGGGAGTCGGTCGTCAACCGCCTGGCCAGGCGGGGCTTTGACATCCATCGGGCCGAGCCCCTCGAGGCATGTTGCTTTCCCATCGGCGCTGATGCAGGTTTTCTCGATACCTTCTACGAGTGGCTTAAGAAGTACTCCTTCCGCCTCGTGTTGAGGGATATGATAAGGGAGGCTGAGGGTTTCACCATTGGTAGCCTCACCCGCTATTGTGCCCGGGAGCAGTGTGAGCGATACGTCGAGCAGGCCGTCGAACTCGGCCTCGTAGAGCCGGCCGGCCCCCAGAGATGGCGGATGGCGGCTGGGGCCAGGGACAGCTTCGGTGAGACCCTGGAATGGTTCGTGGCCGAGCTCTTCCGACGAGAGTTAGGCTGCGAGGCCTCCTGGGGCATCACCCTTCGAGACACCAAGCACGGTGGAGACTACGACGTGATAGCCTTCGTGGAGGGACACATGGTCTACGTGGAGGTCAAGAGCGCCCCTCCCAAGCACATAGCGAGCCCCGAGCTGGCCGCCTTCTTTCGGAGGGTGCGGACCTTGAAGCCACAGATGGCCATATTCTTTGAGGACACGGAGCTCAGAATGGCCGATAAAATCGTACCCATGGTCGAGGAGGTCCTGGCGGATGAGTATGGGCCTGCGGCTACGCAATACCCCGTCTCTCGCCTCCAAGACGAGCTCTTCCACGTCAACAATTCCCTATACATCGTAAATGCCAGACCAGATGTCGCGGGTAACTTCACCGTCTGTCTCAGGGATTTTCTCGGTACCCGTGCCAGGCCGACCGCCCCCGTTCTCAATATCCCCCCGACCCTATGAAACGAGTTCTAATCGTCTGCACCGGCAACATCTGCCGCAGCCCCATGGCGGTTGGGCTATTGCAAAAGACTCTGGCCGACAAAGGCGTGGACGGCGTCGAGGTGCAGAGCACCGGAATAGCCGCTTTGGTTGACTGGCCCGCGGAGCCTCTGGTCCACGAGGCCCTGAAGCCCTTTGGAGCTGACGTGAGCGAACACAGGGGTCAGATGATATCCGAGGAGCTTATCCAGTGGGCCGATTGCATACTGGTAATGACGCATGAGCACCGGGATTTCGTAAGCTCTATGGCGCCCGAGGCAATTGAGAGGGTCTGGCTGCTCGGCGCCTACGGGCCTGGGGATGATCCGGACCGTGGGATTCCCGACCCTTACGGCGGTAGCGCCTTCCATTACCGCGCCTGCGCCGTGGAGCTCCAGGAGGCCCTCAATGGGTTCCTGGCCTCGGATGGTCTTGCCCTAGGCGGCTGACCTTTACTGCTCCCGGAACGAAAGACAAGAAAATCCGCTTGAAGGCTTGGGCCTTTTTGTGTTATGTTAACGATGCGTGCCTTCCCGATTGGATGCTTGGAGACGTTTCTTAGGCATCATGGGCTTTGACCGCGATATCGACCATCTCATCAAGCTAATCGCATCGGTCGCCGAGGCCTTTACCGCTGCGATCTTTCTCCCTTCCGATAATGGCGACACCTTAACCCTCGCTGCATGCCACTCCTTGAGCCCCCACATTATTCCTGAGTGCATAATCGAGGTAGGAAGCGGCCTCGTCGGTTGGGTAGCCGCCAACGGGGAGCCCATCGTTGTAAGCGATTTCAAGCCTGAAACCACCACCCTCGGCTTCTATCGGGCCGACGAGGAGATCAAGAGCTTCCTGGCCGTTCCCATCCCGGTAGGCGAGAGAAGGGGCGTGCTGGCCATCGACAGCAAGCGCTCCTACGTCTTCCCGCCAAGGATGCAAAAACTGATGACCCTCTTCGCCGACCACGTGGGTCGGTGGTTTCATAACAGCACCGTCCAGGCCCTCATGGTCCAGAACACGTCAGCCATAGATAACCTTCTGGCCGTATGCGATTCTTTGGGCCAGGCCATAAACCCGGCGTCGGTGGTCGAGGCGGCGGTGGCCTGTCCGCCGGACCTGGTAGGGGCGGACGCGGTCGCGGTGGCCCTCGTGGGTGAGGAGGACGGCGCCTGCCGGGTCGTCAGCTCTGCCGGGGAGGGGATGCCCAACTGCCGGGAGCTGGAGGTCAGCCTCGAACAAAGCCTTGCCGGGTGGGTGATTCGAAACTCCAAGGCCCTGGCCTTGACCGAGTGCCGGGAATATCACTCTAAGACCTTCGTCTTCTCTCCCGAAGAGCCCTTCTTCGGGGTGAAGGCTTTTCTGGGCGTCCCCCTGGTAGCCGGGGCCGAGCTTCTCGGGGTGCTTGTTTTTCTCGCACGGCGGCGAGGGGCTTTCAAGGAGGCCGAGGTCTCGACGGCGCGCCTCTTGGCCGCTCAGGTGGCCGCCGCATTGAGCGCGTCCGCCTCGAAGCGGCGGGAGCGACTGCTCACCCACCTGGAGCCGACTACGGGCATATCCAACTTCCGGCGCCTCAGTGAGCTGGGGGGGGCGCTCCTCGATCGGGCGACAGCCGAGGGCCATCGGGTCGCCTGTCTCACCTTGGCCCTCCAAGAGCTTGACGCGCTTAGGCTGTCGGCCGGCCGCTCCGCTGTGGACGAGGCCCTCAGGGGGGTGGCTGATCACTGCCGGGGCACATCGGGGATAAGGACCTCCTGGGGCGCGACGATGAAGGCCGTTTTGTGATCCTATGTTACCGGCTCAACGCCGCCAACGGACGGGCCCTGGCAGACCGGCTCATTGCCGGGCTGGGCCGGATCGCCTTCACCGGCCCCAACGGGCCGTTCAACCTTCATGCGACAGCGGGGCTGGCCGTCTTCCCCGATGATACGACAAACCTTGATAAGCTCCTGGCCAAGGCAGCCCAGGGCGCGGTGGCCGCGCGGGGGGGCCGGCGTGGCGAGCGGCGGCTCGTAGCCGTTGAGGAGGGACGCCATGGGTCTATTTAGCAGGCTCTTCGGATGGTTTTCCAAGGACATGGCGATCGACCTGGGAACTGCCAACACCCTAATCCACGTCCGTGGGGAGGGGATTGTCGTCGACGAACCATCCATGGTGGCCCTTTCCGGACCGAATGGCGACATCGTCGCCATCGGAACTAATGCCAAGATTCTCTACGGCAAGACGCCCGACTCCATCAAAGTCGTCCGTCCCATGAAGGACGGGGTAATAGCCGATTTCGACGTCACCCAGAAGATGATCCAGTACTTCATCCGGCAGGTCCATAGGCGAAAGTCCGCCCGGCCAAGGGTGCTTGTGGCCGTCCCCAGCGGCATCACCCCCGTCGAGAAGCGGGCCGTCATCGAGGCGTCTTATGAGGCCGGCGTCCGCCAGATAAACCTCATCGAAGAGCCCATGGCCGCCGCCATCGGGGCCAAGGTCGACATCGACAACACGCTGGGGAGCATGGTCGTCGACATAGGGGGGGGAACGACCGAGGTGGCCATCATAAGCCGGTCGGCCATCTCCTACAACGAATCAATCCGGGTCGCCGGCGACGAGATGGACGAGGCCATCGTCCGCTACCTCCGTAACCGCTATAAGATGGAGGTGGGCATATTCGAGGCCGAGCGGATCAAAATCGCCGCCGGAAGCGCGAGCCCCCTTAAAAAACGTCTCCAGGTCGAAGCCCGCGGCCGCGACATCATACGTGGAATACCCAAGAAGCTGACCCTGAACGACGAGGTCTTGCGAGAGGCTTTGGACGAGCCGATCAAGGCCATCATCGGCGCCATCACGAAGGCCTTCGACAACATCTCTACGGAGGTAACCATGGAGATTATGGAGAGGGGCATTGTGCTGGCCGGCGGGGGCGCGCTGCTAAGGGGCATCGGGAGCCGCCTCCACCGGGAGACGAATATCCACATCTACCGGGCCCGCGAGCCTCTTAGGGCGGTCGTCAGGGGGACGGGCATGGTCATGGAAAACTTTCAGGAATTCAAGAGGGTCTGCCTTAACTGACCGAGCCTTTTCAGGGTGGCCCTTTCCTCTAAATTCCGTTTATCTCAATCCAGGCACAATAAAAACCGGCGGCCGTAGGCAGTCAGGCCACCGGTTTACGTGGTCCGTGCGTGGAGTTTAGCCCGATCCCTCCGACCGCCCCCCGATGAGGTTCAAAAACTCCATCCGGGTCTCGTGCCGGCTCTTGAAGACCCCGAGCATGCAGCTAGTGGTGGCGATGGAGTTTTGCTTCTCGACCCCCCGCATGAGCATGCAGAGGTGCTTGGCCTCGATGACGACCGCCACACCCTTCGGCGAAAGGATGTCGTTCAAGGCCTCGGCCACCTGGTGGGTCAGGCGCTCCTGCAGCTGGAGACGGCGGGCGAAGACGTCCATGACCCGGGCCATCTTGCTTAGGCCCAGGATTCGCCCGTCGGGCACGTAGGCTATGTGGGCCTGGCCGTAGAAGGGGAGCATGTGGTGCTCGCATAGCGAGTAGACCTCGATGCCCTTGCAGATGACCATCTCGTCGTACTCCTCCTCGAAGATGGCGCCGTTTACGACTTGGTCCACGTCCATGAAGTAGCCTGCCGTCAGGGAGCGGAAGGCCTCGGCCACCCGTGCGGGAGTGTCGCGGAGGCCCTCCCGGTCGGGGTCCTCGCCCAGCTTGGCTAGAACCTCTCGGATGTGCTCTTCCATCATTTGGTCTTCCTCGCCGATAGCGGCCGGTGGATGGTTTACCGAGTGGTATTGACCGAATCCCACCACTTGCTAGAATATAGCACTACGGAAGTATGCGGGCAAGAAACCTTCAGGGACGGGTATTGACGAACGCCCGTGCCAGCCAGGGAGAGCTTTTCCATGCGTCGGCTCTGTGGCACCCTCCTCATCCTGTCGGTTATCCTTATCGGGCCGGCGGCGCTCGCCGGGGAGGCCCCTTTCGCGCCTGACGGCGAGCCGGCCGGGTGGCTCTGGCCGGCCTCCTTCAGCCTCTACGCGGCCCGGACTGCCGTCTGGGATTTCCCCGCCGCTTACCTGATCGACACCCCCAGGGTGGGCGCCGCCCTCTTGAAGCGGAAGGATGCCGACACCGCCGCCGAGCTTGTACGAAGCCTCCAGGACCAGTATCTTATAGTCAAAGACCCCATCGCGGCGGAGCTTCGCCGCCGGACGGGCCAGGATTTCGGCTACGCCGACTCCGCCTCCCGGCTAAAGCGCAGCCGGGCTGTGGCCAAATGGGCCGCCTGGGCAAGGAAGCCGGGGGGGAAGTAGGAAGGTGGAAGGGTGTCGGGGTCTCCGCCTGAGGCGGAACTACCCAAGATGCGGACAGGGGCAAGCCCTGTACCTACATAACAAGAGAACGGAGGCTGCATTGGCCTAATCCTGTGTAGTCCGCCTAAGGTCCGCCTAAGGCGGATGGGTGTCCGGCCTCTAGGGCAACGACCTGCCCTTCATACGCACTCCCGCCGCATTGTATCCCCCCCCGTGCTCATGCTAGAGTACGAGTCTGCGGAGGAGACGACATGACAGAAAGAACGGTCCATTGTGTAAAGCTGGACCGAGAGGCTCCAGGCCTCCCAAGGGCCCCCCTTCTCGGAGACCTCGGCCAGAAGGTGTACGAGAATGTATCTCAGGAAGGCTGGGACATGTTCCGCGAGTATTTCACGATGGTTCTCAACGAAAATCAGCTCGATTTAACGGATGATGCGACGGACGAAATTTTCAACAATTGCGTTGAAGATTTCTTTTTCGGGGAAGGGGGCAAGATGCCGGAGGGCTACGTTCCGCCCCAGACGAAAGGCTGAGCCGCCTGGATGATTTCAGCTCGGCCATGATGCTCTCCTGCCTCCAAGGGGTAAATAACCCCGCAATCTGTCCCTCTCTGTAATCCTGGCTAGTAACGATTTCCCTGGGACTATTGTAACTGCCGACCCATCCGTTCCTGAAATAGGAACCCTAGATTGTTACGGGTCTTGCCTGCCAGATAAGTGGCCCCGTTGCCAATATTTGTCTGGCTTATGCAGATTGCTTATGATTAAAAGGGGGGCAATAAGAATTCTTTCGCCTGCTCTTATCCTTGAACAAACTTAGGACAAGGAGGAAAGACTATGGCCACTTTTATCCGCCTCGCATCCCTCACCGAACAGGGAGTCAAAAACATAAAGAATTTTCCCCAGATGATTGGTGAGGCGAGGGAAATCATGGAGAACCACGGGGTAAGCTTGCTTCATGGATGGGTAACGCTTGGCGACTATGATGTCATAGCGATTATCGATGCTCCGGATGTACAGACCGCGGCCCATGTAAGCGCTCTCATCGCCGCCAAAGGGAATTTTCGCGCTAAGACCCTGTCGGCGATACCCATCTCTGAATTCAGCGATATGGTCAAGGAAGGGTAAGACGAGGAGGCCATTAAGATCTACTACGACAAAGGTTCCTCGAGGGTCATTGGTCATCGAGAGCGTGGATTTCGCTCTCTAATGCTTGCCCAAGACGCCTTAGGGCCACCCGAGTGGAGAGCACGACGATGTCCGATGCACAGCGCCTATTCGATGAAATGAAGGTCGAAATGTTGCCTCTGGAGGATCGCATCCGGAGCCATCCGTTCCTCTCGGCGGTGGAATCCGGCTCCGTTCCACGAGAGCGGTTTCGTCTACTTGCCGGGGAGCAGTACCACATCATCGAGAGCGACCTGAGAAGCGTTGCCCACCTCCTTAGCCGCCATTCTGCCTCCCCCGCCCACGACTTCTTTTGGGGAATCCTCCAGGGAGAGAAGGCTGCTTTCGAGAGGCTCGTACGATTCGGGGCCGCCGTTGGGATGGACCTAGAGGCCCTGTCGGCCCATGAGCCCGACCCCCGCGCTCATGCTTACACAGCCTATATGGCGTGGCTGGCCGCCTATGGCTGGGCCGGGCAAGTCGCTGCGGCCTTTGCACTTAACTTTTCTGCCTGGGGGGACAACTGTGCTAGGATGAGCGCCGGCTTGAAGGATCGGTACGGCTTTTCCGAAGAAGACGTGGGATTTTTTGACCTGTTTGCAACCCCTCCCTCAGACTTGGAAAATCGGGCCGTCGAAATTGTGGGCCGCGACCTGGCTCGGGGACTCTCACCTCGACTGATCAAACGCGCGGCAAGACTGCTTCAGGGATATGAGTTGATGTTCTGGGATGCTATGTCCACACCTATCTAATCAGAGTTAAGTGATCTTCTAATTATTGGAGCCTTTCGATGGTCCACCAAGATCTTTCTTCGCTGTTAGAACGGGGGCTTAAGGGACTTCGTTCAGGGCATCACGAGGATGCAAAAGCGTCGTACAAGGAAGCGATACGTCTGAAGCCTGATGATGTAGCGGCGCACCTTGGTTATGGGGTGGCTTGTGGACGACTTGGGCAACACGAGGAAGCGATAGCGTCATACAAGGAAGCGATAGGCCTTAAGCCTGCCGATGCCGAGGCCCACTATAACTTGGGATCGGCTTACGGGAATCTTGGCCGCTACGAAGAAGCGGTGATGGCATTCAAGGTGGCGATACTTCTGAAGCCCGACCTTGTCGGGGCGCACTATAATTTG
>JADFOP010000048.1 GCA_022562795.1 Nitrospinota bacterium | reverse complement strand
GATGATGTGGTCGAGGACGGGGATGTCGAGCAGGGCGCCCGTCTCGCATAAGTGTCGGGTCAGGTCCCGGTCGTCCTTGCTCGGCGTCGGGTCGCCCGAGGGATGGTTGTGGACGAAAATCACCGAGGCGGCCCGCTCGCGCACAGCGTGGTAGAAGGCGTCGGCAGCCCGGACGTTTCGTCCGAAGAGCCCGCCGACGGCGATGTCCCGGTGTCTGATGAGGCGGTTTTTGGCGTTGAGGACGAGGAGCCTGAGCACCTCGTGGGGGAGCGCCGCCATCTCCTCGCCGTAGACGTCGAAAACGTCCCCGGCGTCGAAGATGGGCCGGTCGGCGCCATCGGCGTTGCCCAGCCTCTGGCTTAGGGCAAAGGCGGCCCGTATGACCGCAGCCTTGGCGAGCCCGAGGCCCTTGATCTCCATGAACTCGTCGATCGAGGCTTCGGAGAGGGCCCTAAGGCCTCCGAATTCGTGAATGAGCGAGCGGGCGAGCGTAACAGGGTCGACCTTGCCGTCGCCAGTCCGAAGCAGGATGGCGAGAAGCTGCGCGTCGGAGCAGGCGGGCGCGCCGAACGCCCTAAGCCGCTCCCTCGGTTGCTCGCTGACCGGCCACTCGGCGACCCTGTGGCGCTTCTCCTTCGCTATTTTCCCTTTCGTCGGCTCAACCAAAACCGGGCCTGCTCGAGCAGGTAGCTCCGCCCTTCGCGATCCGCAAGGACCTCTTCCAGGAGCTTCCTGCTCTCCGGACGCATCCTTCCGTACATGGGGGCCAGGCGGTCCTCGCGGAAGGCGGGGACGCCCCGCTCTTCATGAGGTTCTTCTATAGAGACTCCCAGGGCGTCGAAAATCTTACAGAGATTATCGAGGCTTAAGCCTTTTCCCGCCTCGACCCGGTTGATGAAGTTGGGATGGATACCGGCCGCGTTGGCCAGCTCCCGTTGATTCCAGCCCCTTTCTTCTCGTAACTCTTTGATTCTCTTACAGATAGGGTTAATCACTACGTCAGGTGATTTATCGCTTGACATTGCACACCATTTATGGTTATAATTATGGGGAGTTTGAGCAGCCGATATTTTACGGCCCAGAGCCGCACAATGGTCAAATAGGCACTCCCTGGTATCTATGAGACCGCGCGGCCCTGGGCCGATTTTAGCATGATTCGGGATGGCGGAACAAGGAGGCGTATCCTTGGAGGCCTCCGCGCGGCTGACACATCTGTCTAGAGTGCCCCCGCGTGGCTGCGGGAAGGGTTCCGTTCCGGCGCGTTGAGTAGGGTTGGGCCGGGCGCTTGGGCTCGCGGCATACAGCATTTTTTCCGCGAATTTCCGCGAATTTCCGAATATCTGCTTTTTTTTGGGCGATTTCCCCTATCCATAAGGGGGTTCTATTCAACCGGTTGATTTTATATCCTTCCAACCGATAGTATATTAAGAGCAAATTGGGTGCTTCCCCCGAGAGAGCTCTTGTCATGAGTCGATGGACGCTGGACGTTCTGCGAAGTATTTATCCCAAACATATCGTTAAAGCAATATTTGGCCCTAAAAGAGCGGTGAGGGAGCTTAAGTATAGATACACATTTACCTCAAAGATTCGCTTTCCCGTTGATCTTTTGGGAATTCCCAAGAAAAACGTATCAGAATTGTTTGAGGAACTGGCCGAGGAGGAAAGCTTTTTAACTTCAGTCAATGAGAGCCTGGAGTTGAAAGCGCCAGGCCCTGGCAGGTTTTATATGACGCGAGAGGCGGATTTACTCTACGTTGTAGTTCGTCTCATGAAACCAGATGTGGTTGTTGAGACGGGAGTGGGGGCTGGGAAATCATCAGCGTTTATCCTCAAGGCCATGGAAAAGAACGGGAAAGGGGTTCTGCACTCGATAGACTTGCCTGACGAAAAACAATCTAGTGGATGGATAGTCCAAGACGACCTCAGAAGTCGCTGGAACCTGCTGCTTGGTACCTCAGAAGATATTTTAGACCCACTCCTTCAAGAAGTTAGCCCGATTGATATTTTTCTTCATGACAGCGATCATTCCTACGAAAACATGATGTTTGAATTCACCAGCGCATGGCCTGTTTTAAAAAGCAACGGAATGTTATTAGCTCATGACGTGGGAAGAAATGACTCGCTTTTTGATTTCTGCCGTCAAATAAACTATCGATGGACAAAGGTTAGGACATTTCATGTTCTGGCAGGTCTTAAGAAGTCTTAATGAACTAGGCCAACCTCCTTGGCGCCTTTAGGCTCTCCGGTAAGATAAAGTTCCGCTCCGCTAACCGGTTGCAATGGTTGTGAATCGGGTGGGCCCGGTAGCCCACTTGAAGCTGTAACGGTATGCGGCCTCCATTATCCCCTAAAAAGCGGCCTTGAAGTCGGAGACGCCAGATGAGGCCAGAAGGTCGCTTCTTGCTTGGAAGACCTTAGATCTCTAAATGAAGAATGGTGGAGCAGATGGGAATCGAACCCACGACCTCCACGTTGCGAACGTGGCGCTCTCCCGACTGAGCTACTGCCCCACGGGGTTGGCGATCGGCATCAGCCCGGGCTTATAGGTCCGGGACCATCTGTATAGCAGCGCACCAGACATGAGTCAAGCCGGAGGAATATAGGGCCCACAGCCCAACGTAAGAGGTTATCCTTGAAGGATGGGGCTCGGTCAAGTGAGCCGGAAGGAATGGGTTAGCCCGAAGGCGGAAAGAGCCGAAGAGCGCGGCGACAGTAGTAGAACGTCTCCAGGATTAGGTTGATGGTCTGGACGACGGCGCTGGCGGCGAGAAACAAGCTCATCCCGCCGGTCATTGCGGCAACAAGGGGGAGGAAATCGTGCCCCTGGAGATCGACCAGATTCACCTTGAATTTGTGGAGGCGCCGGCCATGGGAAGTGGCGAGCACACCGGGGAGGGCCGCCAGACGTTCGGGCTCGGCCTTCTGCAGGAGGTTGAGGGTGACCAGGGTTCTCAGGACCATGGTCAAGAGGGCGGCGATGGTCGTCCAGGCGCCTAGGATTAAGAGCCCGGCCCCCACGAAGGCGGCGTCGGGCTCGGCGGTCACCGCGGCAACGAGGTGGTGGCCCCAGGCATCGGGCGTCCGCATCAGCCCTAGCCCGATAAAGAAGTAGATGGTGAAGGAAGGCGCACCCGCGACGTTGTCGAAAAATTCTCCGGCCTGCGAGCCTCCCTCTAGGAATCGGCCGAGGTTGCCATCTACCTTATCGGCTACGAAGAAGACCATCAGCAGGATGCCTCCCGCGACAAAGCCCGCATTGAAACCTAAGCTGAAGCAGATAATGCTCCCAACCAGGGCCAGCGCCGAGAAGGCCGTAGCCTGGTTGGCCGTGACCCCAAAGGGAATGAGCCACCGGGTCAGATAAAGCGAGAGAGGTCGTTTGCAGTAGTAAATCCAGGGGTACCGGGCATCCCAGCCACGCTTCTCGTCGCTCCACGAGGCCCAGACCTCATCGAGGGTCGGGCGCGTTTCGCCCGAAGGGACTTTAGTGCGCATCGGCTCTAAAGGCCCCGGCTCTAGCCACCTGACGTATACTAAGGGCATCCGAGTCAGCTCTAGCAATCACTTCCGACAGGTCTCTAGATAGCACCGTTCTATCCTCTAGACACCTTAGGCCTTCATCCCAAGTTGCAAACAAAAGATAGCAAATCCCTAAGACCTTGAAAAGAGCGATTCCGAACGGCCCGCTGCGACCCCTCGGGCAGGAGCTCATTCTGGAAGAAGAGGTTCCTTGTCACTATCGGGCTAATCTCCTATAATGCCGAAGAGTCTCTCTGGCTGTTAAGTCGGGCAGATTGTGAAGAGACCTATCAGGGAGAGGCGCCGCCGGACCGCTTCCACCCCAGAGTACGTGGAGAACTTGAGGCCCATTGTGGAAGAAGCGACCTCTGACGCCGACCGGCTCATTGATGAACTCCAAAGCTATCTCCGCACGCTCCTTCGGGGTGGGGGGCTGGCCATTTTGGGGGTTGTCCTTCGGCGCTTCCTCGGCGTCGCCTACATTTTTATCCTCACCACTTATCTGGGCGCTGGCGGCTACGGGACCTATATGCTCCTGGTTGGCGCCGTTACCATCATGACGACGGTTGCGGCGATGGGTCTCGATCAAGGCGTGATGCGGTTCGTCGCCCAGCAAAGAGCCGGGGGGAGCGCTGACCACATACCGGGCCTGGTAGGGACGGCCTCGTGGATGGGGCTCGCCTCTTCCGTGGTAGTGGTTCTGGCTGGCTGGGCCGTGGCGGCTCCCGTTGCGACCCGAATATTCCATCAGCCCGCCATAGGTGGCATGCTGCGCTTGATGACGATAGCGGTGCCGGCCGCCGTTTTCTGCACGCTGTGGCTTCATGCGACCAGGGGCTTTCAACGCATGGAAGAGACGTTCTGGGTAAGCAACCTTTTTGAGCCCGCCGCACGCATTGGGCTCTTCCTGGTGCTAGTCCTTGGGGGCTTGGAAATCGGGGCGGCGGTGGGCTCTTACGTCGTTGCCGCAGTGGCAGGCGCCGTCCTGGCCGGCTTGGCGCTCCGACGCCTCCTAACCTCCGGCACGAGACGGAGGGAACCCGGCCAAGCCTGGGCCTTGATCAGCTTTTCAGTTCCCTTGCTTGGGGCCGGCATGCTGGCGATGATCGTGGAATGGACCGATACGATAATGTTGGGCTACTTTACCGCCCCGGCACAGGTCGGCGTCTACAGCGTGGCCCTGCGGGTGGCGGCTTTATGTGGGATGATCCATTTTGCCTTTGGTTCCATCTTCGCTCCGATAATCGCAGAGCTCCTTCATCGCAACGACATGGATGGGCTCGACCAGCTCTTCAAGATCGATACCCGTTGGGTCTTTACCCTCACCCTGCCCATATTTGTCCTCGTCGTGCTGCTCAGCCGGGACATTTTGGTAATCTTTGGCGCCGAGTTCGCGCAGGGCGGTCTGGCATTGATTATCTTGGCCGGGGCCGTTTTCTACAACTCGTGCGTTGGATCGTGCGGCGCTATAATTCGCATGGCCGGCTGGAGTCGGCTGGTTTTGGCCAACACCTTTGCGGTGACCGGGTTGAACTTTTTGCTCAATCTCCTCTTGATCCCCCGCTTTGGTATTCTGGGTGCGGCCATAGCGACGGGGGCGGCCATGGTTGTAGGCAATTTCTTGGGCCTCGCGCAGGTTCGGTGGTTCTTGAAACTCTCGCCCTATGATAGAAAGTGGGCCAAACCGCTCGCTGCCGGCCTGGCTGGAGGCTTGGTCGTAGTGGGGTTCCGGTTGGTGGCGCCTGTGGCCTCGCCCGTATTGAGCCTGGCCTTGTCCACTGGGGTCTTCAGCCTCTGCTACGTCGGTCTCCTGCTCCTTCAGCAGCTTGAGCGGGAGGACCTGCAAATGTTACGGCTGCTGAGGGCGAGGGTGTTTGGACGCTAGGCAAGGACCGGGACAGCGCCGACAGTCAGCCTCATTTTGCTCTGCTATAATCGAGAACAAGGACTCCCCCGGGACCAGAGCTTTCATTCGCGCTCGGACCCGAGCACGAGGGAGGCGTAAGTAAGCAGAGCTAAAAAAGACCCTTGAGGCCCAGCTGAGATTATATAGTGGTACTGTAATGGGCTTTACGCCATTGGATGGGCGTAAGAAGGAACCAAGGGGGTTGAGTCCGACGTCGACCCTCTTTCGGTGCTAGGACCATGGTCAAAGGAACGCTTGGGGCCCAGCTTCGGCGTAATGTCTTGATTCTGGAGTGGAGAACTACGAGCATTTAGCTGTAGAACTAGGGTCGTGGTGAAAAGGAGAATCATCCCCTTGTGGGCAAGACAAAAAGGTGCCATTTTATTCTTTTTGGCTCTGCTCATTTTTTCGACCGCGATTGCTTACGCAGGCTTCGGTCTCCTAGCTATTCAGAATCACGTAGAATATGGAGAAATCAATCCTCCTTCGTCATTGGTTCCGCCGCGTGGGAGAATGTTGGTAATTCTGTTAGATTCCGCACGCAAGGACTTCACGTTCAGCGACCACATGCCATTTATTTCCAGCCTTCGAGAATACGGCGCGTGGGGCATCTCCGAGGTGGCCTCCGTCCCGCTAACAATTGCGGGCGACCTAGCAATATTCTCTGGAACCCTGGCAAGTCCCTTCGCCTTCTTTGAAGATTTTCAAGCATCAGCAACGGCTTCTGATAACCTTTTTCAACGTGTAACTCAACAAAACAGGCGAGCCGTAATTTTTAGTTCCGACGTTATGCACGGGGCCTACGGTAAGTACACTGATCTTACCGCATTTAAGCCTCGATTTTTTCTCTTTAGTCAGTACCGCAAGGACGCGAGGTACCTATTCAATCAGGCTTACGGTTTTCTCAAGAAAGAAAAATGGGATCTTGCAGTGGTTCAATTCATCACTTTGGATTACATCGGACATCTTGAAACTCCACGATCCCCTAAGTATCCACCTACTCTACGAATTATTGACGATTATGTGCGCCAACTTGTCAATTTGACCACAGACAAGGACGTTGTATTGATTACGGCTGAACACGGGATGGATGACAATGGTTTTCATGTGGACCGTACTGAGATGGTGATGGAAACCCCGTTTATTCTCTTAGGCCCCCGCGTGAAAAAAGGGGGACCGACGAAAGTTCTACAAATAGACTGGGCTCCAACCCTCTCCATATTGGCGGGCGTGTCTCCGTTCTACGAATCCCCGGCTTTGCCAGCCCTAGATTTGCTCAAACTACCTGCCGAAGACAAGTCTATGATGATAAAGCTGCTTTCTAAGGTAATAACTGGGACTTCAACCCCCATGACGCTGAATGAGCTTCGCGATAAGAGGCTGGCCAACATGGGAAGAAAAGGCTCATCACCCATGGGAGTATTTATGGTATCGGCCACCTTGTTATCCATGGCGCTTCTGGCATATGTCTCCCTTTCCGATGGTGATCTCGGATGGACCGTGCGTTCCAGGATTTGGCTGATTGGGGGCGGGATACTTGGTCTCTGCGCGCTCATCGGCATTGAGTTCTACGTGGGAGTATCGGACTACGTCTCCTCTCATCTGCCTTTCAGCGCCAATTTAATTTTCGCTAATCCTTGGCAGGTGGCGGCCGCTTTTGCGCTCATTGCGGCTTTGCCAATGTTCTATGTTCGACTCTTCGGCAAGAGGAACTCCAGCCTGGAAGATGGGCTGCTCTTGTTTCTTTTTACGCTTCTCTTCACGGGGGGGTTTCTATCTGCCAATCCGTATCATCCCCTCAACTGGTTGGTGTTTAGCATCCCCTTGGTGGCGTGGGGGTTGTCCCGCCGTCCCGTTTGGATTCTGCTCTTCGGTGCGTTTTGGATCGGCCTCGCCATCAGAAGGCTGACGTTCTACAACGTATACACTCCCATCAGCTTACCTGACAGATGGCTTCTGGCCGCAGGCGTCCTGGTAGTAGGTTTCTCCTTTCTATGGTGGAGGTTAAGGGAAGACCCGGAGAGAATAAGCACTCTTAGCAATGGACTATTATTGTTTGTCCCTGGTGTAGCGGCTATTGCCTGGCCTTCTACCGTAGAAGTACGGACCATTCTACTGGTACTGTTATTAATTCCGGTGGCATTAGTCAGCTTGAAGAAACCAATAACCAGAGATGTTTGGTTGTCCCTGTGGGTTGTCTTCTTCTATCTTGGGACTTCCAGTAATATTAATCACACGACTCACATTGTCGCGCTACCCATTCTCATTGCCATTTGGGTAGCTGCAAGGGGAACATCAGCGGTGGCGAGAGGCATAATGATTAGTCTGTTTATATGGGCCTTCTACCTATTGCCGGGTAACGGGTTTGGTTTAAAGCTTATAGAACTGACCGACCAATTTATCCTCGGTTCCGCGATGACGGAACATATTGAACGGACGGTTCTTGTGATTGCCAGCCGATATATCCTTCCTGCTACGGTTCTTCTTTGGGGAATGACGTGGGCCGATTCGGGTGCTTCAACGGTATCGATGGTCTCTACCGCGTTGTTGCCAGCCCTTTGTGGAATAGGTGTTAGGCTAAGCATATTGGTTTCAACCGCTTATGTCGGTCTCCCGTGGGAGGAACTTGCTCGACTTCCTGTTCTTCTTGGATACTTCGTGGCCGTCATCAGCGCGTTTCTAATCGTGGCGTCGGTCAAGTCAGTCACTAAGCTCCTTTGGTCTCAGGCCCTAGCTATCAATCACACTCTCTCCAGGAAGGTATGAATGCACGTTAAACAGGCTCCGAAAGGAAAGGAGTCAACCCGTTTGAGAGGGCCAGGGTACACCATCGGCCGCTGTGGATGGCTTCACGAGGAGGGTTCACCTCCAGCAGGAAGGCATTTTCTCTCCGAGGCCCTGTTGTAATCCAACCCTTTCTATGCTAAGGGTTTCTTGGTCCATGGCCTGCCCGCATGGAGCCTGGCCCTGTCCACTGGGGTCTTCAGCCTCTGCTACGTCGGGTGAGGGCAAAGGTTTTTAGGAGCTAAGGCAGGGGTTAGTACTTTACCGAGAGTCAACCTCATGTAGCCCTTCTATAACAGAGCATAAAAGATAGCGCAGACTATTGCCTCCATTCGCATTCAGACGTTTCGATACTTCGAGCTTTTCGCGATTGAGTGTAGCCCCACCGACTGAGGAAATGGCCTATAATATGGGTCTCTCGGTAGACAAATGGACGGGTCCTCATTGGCGGATCACGTCGGTTACATACGAGACGACATGGACAACCAGACGTGAAACATGGTGGAGTAGAGCCTGATGAAGAAGATAAGAAAACTCCTGCGCTCGATCAAACCGGTGAGAATTCTTTATGACGAGGTATTGACATTACGAAAACTTGTGCGACGTTGAGTCTACGTGAGTCCCAAAGTCGAAATAGAGGTCACGAATAACTTTCATAAACTTTACTACGATGCACATCATTTTGGGCGGGCCTGGGCTAACACGTTTTGGTTTGGAGTTCCAACATTGAAGTGTCCGTTGGATATGTGGATGTATCAGGAAATCATTTATGATTTGAAACCAGATGTCATCATCGAGTGTGGAACAGCCCACGGTGGGAGTGCTCTTTTTCTGGCTTCTATTAGCCACTTATTAGGTCATGGAAAGGTCATTACAATCGACATTGAGGACAGAGAAGGACGGCCAGAACACGAACGAATATCCTATGTGCGCGGTTCATCGACCTCGGAGGAGATTGTCGAGAAGGTTAGAAGTTTTATAACAGACGAAGATGAGGTCATGGTGATATTGGATTCGGACCACACCAGAGAGCACGTACTTAACGAATTGAGAATGTACAGCAGTTTTGTTACTAAGGGGAGTTATTTGATCGTTGAGGATTCCAACCTGAACGGTCATCCGGTGGTTCCAGAGTTTGGCCCCGGCCCGATGGAGGCGATTGAGGAATTTTTAAAAGAGAACAAAGATTTTATAGTCGACAGAGATAAAGAGCATCACTATTTAACCTTTAATCCCAAGGGCTTTCTTCGTAAGATAGCATGAAAGGGCGCCTCGTGGACGATCCGATCAGTTCTTAGGAAAGCACGGGTAGTCCCCCTAAGCCCGTCAAAGGCTTATTCGAGTCGCTTCCCATCGGCCCCGGCTAGCACTGTCCTAACTTCCAATCCCTTGGGGTTCTGTTGAGAACGAGAGCGCTTCAGGAACCGAAAAGCCATGGCGGTCACCGTGGCCATGGGTTGGTATGGGGTGAACAAGGGAACTCACAGCCATGGAAAACCTCCCCTTTGTCTCCATCATCTTCCCCACGCGGAACAGAGCCGAGCTTACTCTGGCCACCTTAGCTTCTCTCCAGGAGCTCGACTATCCCAAAGAGCGATTGGAAATCCTCATCTGGGACAACGGCTCCACCGACGGCTCGCCTGCTCGCCTCAGGGAGGCCTTGGAGGACATGGGGTCCGATGGGTGGTGGAACCTTCGCCTGGTGGAACACCAAACGAATTTAGGCGTCGGCCCCGCGCGGGATCGGGCATTTCGCCTCCGCGACGAGCGGGCTGCCTACATACTTTGTATTGACGACGATGTGGAGCTGGCCCCGGACTGCCTCCGGCAAATGGTAGCCGTCTTTGCCGCTCACCCCCAGGCCGGCGTGGTGGGTGCACGGGTGGTCTACTTTGACAGGCCTGAGGAGATCCAAAGCGCGGCACGATATATGAACCGCATCACAGGGCGGTTCACCATGAAGGACCCCGACATACCAACGGAGTGCGATTCTGTTATAGGATGTGGCCAACTGATTAAGGCCGATGCCTTCAATTCGGTGGACGGTTTCGATTATACTTTCTACACGGACCATGAGGAGGTCGATTTCTGCCTGCGCCTCAAGGAGCACGGCTATGGGATCTACTTTGCCCCAGGGGCTCTCATCAAACACAAGGTTGCCCCCGGCGGGCGCCGCACCCCCGAGCGGATCTATTACACCTACCGCAACAAGATAATCCTATTGAGACGCCATACCAAGGGCCTGGGCCGTCTGGTCGCCATTGGGGGCCACGTCCTCTTGGGGATCCCCAAAGCGTATGTTGATGCGGTGCGCCATCACCGGGGCTTGCGGGGTGTCGAGTGGAGCATAATCGGACGGGCCTTCTGGGACGGCCTCCGGGGCGACGCCAGTTGGCGGGACTTTTGAGGGCATGGTAGGCATAATTAGTCTATGTCGATTACGGCCCTGCGAAGACCCGAGAGCATAAGGCCCCTTCGGGAGGCGGGTGGAAGATGGCGCACATTTGCTTTTTTGCCAGGAGCTTGCTAGCCCACGGGTTGGGGGGAAACGAGCGGCAGGCCAAGTACTTGATAGACTCCTTGGTCCAGCTTGGGCACCGCGTGACGGTGCTGACGACCCGCCATCCCGAGGGTGTGGAGCGCGAGGAGGCCCAGGGGGTGGAGATTCACTACCTTGCTCAGACCCCGATTGCCCGTTTCTCGCAAGCCTACTGGGAGGCCAGCGCTCAGGCATTTGAGAGGGTTCACGGCCGCGACCCCGTGGATGTCGTCATGGACATCTCCATGGCGGGCTACGGCTGGGCGACCACCTGCCGCCCTAGGTCGCCGTTGCCATTCGTTTCGTTTCTGAGCGGCGGGTGGAAGGACGGGCTGCGAAACCGATGGACCGAAGCGGACGGACTAAAGGACATGTCGCATTTTTTGCTCAGGGCCCTACCCGAGTGGTGGTGGGGATATCGGTGCTGGTTCCGGGATGTGCTACGGGCAGCCGACCGGATACTGGTTGACCATACCTCTCTGATCCCAATTCTCATGAAGGAGTTTGGGGTCTCTGAGGCCAAGTTTCGACCCGCATTATCCCCCGCCGATGTGGAGCGCTTCCGGCCTGACCCCATCCTTCGGGCTCACGTGCGAAAGCAATATGGCTTTGGCGAGCAGCAGCCGGTCATCCTCATGGCGGCCGTGCTCTCCAAGCAGAAGGGGCTGCAGGTGGGCCTCGAGGCCGTTTGTCGGCTTATCGAAACCTTTCCCGACCTCGGGGTCCTTGTAGTTGGTGGGGGACGCTACGAAGCGAACCTAAAAGGCTTGGCCGAGCGGCTGGGTATCGTTGGGAGAGTGCGTTTCTGTGGGGCCGTCGAGCCGGACGCCATGCCGGGCTATTACAATGCGAGCGATCTCTTCATCAACCCCACTTTGCGCGTCGAAGGGATGCCGCTCGTGATTACCGAGGCGATGGCATGCGGCACCCCAATCATTACCTCGGCAATCGGTGGCATCCCCGATGTGGTTGTCCACGGCAAGACTGGCCGCCTGGTTCCCCCAGGGGACGTGGCTCGTCTGAGTGAAGAGATAGCCCACCTCTTGGCCCACCCCGAGGAGCGCCGCGTCCTGGCCGAAGGCGCTCTCCGGTATATCCAGGACCACCTCAATGAGAAGCATTTTCTCCAGGTGGTCGATGAGACCATACAGGAAGTCTTAGACCCGAAGAGGTGAGAGCCCGGCGTCCGCCCGCACGAAGCGGGTCTTCTTGACAACGCCGGGCCGGGCATTACTATTGAGGGGATGGGGTCCCAACCTAGTGGGGGTCAGTAAGAGTATAATAGGCGTTCCACTTTATTACCCACATGGAGATGCGCTCCGATGGAATATACCCTGACACGACTTCAGTACGACCTTCGGCTCCTTTCGACGCCCATGGCAAACACCGAGGCAGTTACCATCCTCGTGCTCGTGGGGGCTGGGAGCCGCTACGAATGGCGGGAGATCAACGGCCTGGCTCACTTCACCGAGCACATGTTCTTCAAGGGGGCCAAGCGATATCCCAACACCAAGGCTGTGGCCGAAGCCATCGACGGGGTAGGGGGGGAGTTCAACGCCTTCACCTCCAAGGAGTATGCCGGCTACTACGTCCGGGTGGCCTCTGAGCACCTAGAGCTGGCCCTCGACGTGCTCTCCGACATGCTCCTCAATTCTACCTTCCCGGAAGAGGAGATCGAGCGCGAACGGGGTGTAATATTGGAAGAGTACAACATGTACCTGGACACCCCCTCCTCGCAGGTGAGCTTCGACTTCGAGCGACACCTATTCGGCGACCAGCCCCTGGGGTGGGACGAGATCGGCACCATGGAGACCATCAAGAGCCTGCAGCGGGGCGACTTCGTGGACTACAGGGCCAAGCTCTACACGCCGGACAACACGGTGGTGAGCGTCGCCGGCGCCTTCGATGAAGCTACTCTGCCAGGGTTAGTCTCTTCTTCATTTGCATTTTCGAAGGCAGGCAAGGACTACACCTGGAAGCCCTTCGAGGTGCCCGCCGACGGCGAGCCGGTCTTTATCCGCCAGCGCCCCACCGAGCAAGCCCACCTGGCCATTGGGGTCATTGGATATCCACAGGAGCACGAGGACTTCTACACGGCGCGCCTCACCGGGATCATCCTCGGCGGCAACATGAGCTCCCGGATGTTCCTGTCGGTACGTGAACGGCAGGGCCTTGCCTACTACGTCAACACTGGCTCTTTCGGGTATACCGACGCAGGCGTCATGGTCACCAAGGCGGGGGTGGACATCTCTCGGGTCGACCAGTCTGTGGTTGCTATTCGCGAGGAATATCGCAAGATTGTCAAGGACGGCTTAGATGAGGCGGAGTTCGCCAAGGCTAAGGAGTTCTTCCGGGGCCGATTGACCCTTCAGCTGGAGAGCTCCATGCGGGTGGCCAGCCTCCTGGGGGTTAGCGAGCTGCTCTACGATAAGATTTTGACACCAAGAGAGATTCTGGAGAAGGTCGACCGGGTAACGCGAGACGATGTCGCGCGGGTCTCCGCACACCTGTTTAGCCCTGAGCGTATGAAGTTTGCAGTTATAGGGCCTTTCGAGGACCCCGGGCGCTTTGCCGCCCTACTTCAGGAATGACCCTTTAGCCCTTTCACCAGCCCCCCTCCCATGTCACATCAGGGCGGGCCTCCTGAGGGAGCGCTCCACATCGCCCTGTAGACGCCTTCGGTCTTATCGGCCATCGCTGTGACGGTGAATTTTTGTTCGACGGCCGAGCGGGCCGCTTGGCCCATTGCGACCGCCTCGTCACGGTTCTCCAAAAGCCAGGCGACAGCCTCGACAATAGCCGGGGGGTCTGAAGGAGAGATGAGAAGGCCGGTTCGGCCGTGCTCGATGAGCTCGGGGTTGCCGCTTACGGCAGTCGCCGCAACGGGCCGCTCCATCCCCATCGCCTCGAGCAAGACCATGGGAAAGCCCTCCGAGAGAGACGGCATGACGAAGACATCCATTGCCTGAAACAGGTCAGGGATGTCGTTTCTCAGTCCGGTGAATATGCAGCGGTCGCTTACTCCGAGCTTGGCCGCCTCCCTTTCTAAATCGCCGCGAAGAGGCCCTTCTCCCACCAGTAGGCATCGGGCCGTGCGGAAGCGGTCGAACAGTGCGGGAAGAGCCCGCAGGAGGAAGACGAACCCCTTCTGGTTGGTCATTCGCCCGATGGCTCCCATGCACAGAGCCTCGGTGGGAATGCCAAGTTCTTTGAGGACCGCGTCGCGGGAGCGTGCCGGTGCCAGTCCGGCCAGGTCAATGCCGTTGTGGATGGTGAGAATCTTCTCTGCGGGGATGCCGTACCTGTCTCGGAGGTCGCGGGCCAGGGCCTCAGCCACAGTGATGATGCGGTGGGCGTACCGGGCGGTCCACGCGTCGGCCTTTACGTAGACGGACCGCTTGAAGGCCCCGATGGGGTAGTCGAACAGAGAGTTGTGGACCGTCGAGCAGATATTGGGAACTGCTGCCCTGTGGGCTGCCAGGCGGCCGTAGAAGTTCATCCTAGCCCCGTTGGTGTGAACCAGATCGATGCGCTGGCGCTTGAAGAACTGGATGAGCTTATAGAGGCTCAGGGGATTGAGGCGCCAGGTCATGTCGATGACCGTTACGGGGTAGCCTCGCCGTCGCGCTTCCTCGCAGAAGAGGCTCTCTTGGTGGGTGACGAAGTGAAAGGAGTAGTGTGCGCCCGAGAGGTGCTCGGCAAGGGAGAGGACGTACTTCTCACCTCCACCAAAGCCCATGCCCCCGAGCATGAGACAAATCTTCAAAGGCCTCTCAGGCTTTGACCCGGAAGCCGCGTCTCCTCGCGGGGCCATCCACCGACCTCCTTCGTTAGGACACCAGCAATGGGGGGCTCATTCAGAAGCCGCAGGCTGAGGGGGCGAAGCGAAGCCGAGCGGGCGGCGCTCGCACCACCTCCACGCTGTCTCCACGATGTGATGGAGATCGGAGTGGATAGGTTC
>JADFOP010000047.1 GCA_022562795.1 Nitrospinota bacterium | reverse complement strand
AGGAAGTACGGGAAGTACGTGACGACAGGTCTCTTTGTTTCTGCTAGTCTCTTCTTAGCAAAGAGGAGGTTTTAGAGCCGATGTTGCCGGCAGAAGATGAACGGGCCGCCGCGGCGCGGTCAACCATCCAGAGCAGACGCCCTTTGGGCGGCCTCACGAGGGACGCGGGCAGGCTCCCTTCCGAGGTCCGGCCTCCCTCCTCAAACACTCTGGCGAGGGTGCGGGCCTTCTCCCCGCCTGCCACGAGGAACAACACCTTGCGAGCCGCGTTTATCGCCCTAAGAGTGAGCGTCACCCGCCTCCGGGGAGGCGATGGCGCTACGGTCGGCGCCACCAGGCGAGGTTCTTGCCGAACCTGCCGAAGCGCGGGGGTGTTGGGGAAGAGCGAGGCCGTGTGTCCGTCGGCGCCCATCCCAAGGAGAATCAAATCGAAACGTGGCGTGGCCCCGCCGACGACGGCACGTATCTCTTCCTCGTACGCGGCCGCCGCCCGTTCAGGGCCAAGCTCGACGTGGATTCGGTGGACCGAGCTCTCATGCAGGGGAGTCCTTGAGAGGAGCGCCTCATGCGCCATCCGGTAGTTGCTCTTCGGGTCGTCGGGCGGGACACATCGCTCATCACCCCAGAATAGGTGCACTTTCGACCAGTCGATCCGCCCGCGGTGGGGCTCTTCGCTCAAGCGCGCGTACACCCCGCGCGGCGTGGAGCCCCCGGCCAGCGCCACGTGACAGACCCCTCGGCGCGAGACCGCGTTTCTAGCCGTGCGGACGACCTCGCGGGCCGCGGCCTCCTCCAGGGAAGATATATCGTCGAAGACGAAAATTTGGCGAACTCCCATGCGCCCTCCTAAGGGACGATTTTCCGCGAATTTCCGGGAATTTCCGAATACGGCGCCATGCCAAATGACGATTTTACGCGATTTCCCGGAATTTCCATCTACGCGTTACGCCACATGTGCCCGTACTGATAAAGCAGCTGGTCTGCCTCAGGAGGCCCCCATGCGCCGGCCTCGTAGGGATGGACCTCCAGACCCTTCTCAAACAACGGTGTGAAGATTTTCCAGGAGGTCTCCACCTCGTCGGCGTGGACGAAGAGGGTCTGGTCTCCGGTTAGGACGTCAAGGAGCAGGGTTTCGTAAGCATCCGGAAGAGAGCCGAAGGCATCTTCGTAATTGAAGTGCAAAGGCACGGTCTCCACGTTGAAGGGCTCACCCGGCGTCTTGACGTCAAAGAAGAGGGAGAAGCCCTCGTCGGGCTGCAACGTAAGCAAAAGCACGTTGGAGGTGATAGGGCAAAACCCAAGCGAGTCAAACATGTACACGGGGGGACGTCGGAAGGTCACGGCCACCTGGGTCAGCTTTTGAGGCAGGCGCTTTCCCGTTCGGATGTAAAAGGGGACACCTTGCCATCTCCACGTATCCACCTCAAGCTTCATGGCCACGAAGGTCTCCGTCCGGGAATCAGGCGCGACGCCGGGCTCTTCGAGGTAGCCGGGCGCCTCGATTCCCTCGATGGTGCCTCGGGCGTATTGGCCGAAAACCACGTCGTGGCGAAGAAGGGGCGCGATCGAGCGCAGCACCTTGGTCTTCTCGTAGCGAACCGCATCGGCCGTGAAGGCCGATGGGACCTCCATCGCAATCAGCGTCACCAGCTGGATGAGGTGGTTTTGCACCATGTCGCGAAGCGCCCCCGACTGCTCGTAGTAGCCTGCCCGCTGCTCAACCCCCAGATCCTCAGCCACGGTTATCTGAATGCTTTGGACCCGGTCCCTGTTCCAGATGGACTCAAAAATGGGATTGGAGAAGCGGAAAACGAGCAGGTTCTGGACCGTCTCTTTCCCGAGGTAATGGTCGAGCCGGTAGACCTGGGATTCGTCGAAGTTGGCGTGGATAAGCCGGTGGAGCTCCTGGGCCGAAGCGAGGTCGTGCCCGAAGGGTTTCTCGAGTACGACACGCGTCCAGCCGGAGCTCGAATTAAGCCCTGCCTCCCCAAGTCCAGTGATGGTTCTGGGAAACGCCACAGGCGGCAACGCGAGGTAGAAGACCCGATTGCCGGGAAGGTTGTGCTCGCCCTCTATAGCATCGATGCGGGAGGCGAGGGCCAGGAAGTCTTCCGCCCCATGCCCCCCGATGGTCTGGTAACGCACACACCCCTCGCACCACCTGCCGACGTCTTCGGCTGAAAAACCCTTTGAGAGCAACGCTTCGTGGACCAAGGCCCTAAAGCTCTCGTCGTCGTGTTCCGAATCCCGCGCCACGCCGAGTACGATGGAGCCCTCATCCGGAAGAAGCCCCTGGTTTGAGAGGTTTGAAATCGCAGGTAGGAGCTTCCGGCGCGAAAGGTCTCCAGTCCCACCAAATATTACGAAGATATGAGGCTCGGCGCGATTTTCTCTCATCGTCACTCCTTCGGCTTGATGGCGTGGCCTCCGAACTGGCGTCTTAGGACGGCGAGGAGCCGGTCGCCGTAGGACTCCTCGTCGCGGGAGCGGAGGCGTTGTATGAGCGATAGCGCTGTGACGGGAGCGGGCACGTCGAGATTGATCGACTCGAAGACCATCCAGCGCCCCTCGCCGGAGTCGGCGACGTAGGGGGCCACGCCTTCGAGCGTTTGGTCTTCGGCCAGAGCCGGGGCGAGGAGGTCGAGAAGCCAGGAGCGGACCACGCTCCCGTAACGCCATATCTCGGATACCTGATGGAGGTCGAGCCCTAATGCCTCTTTCCGCTTCATGATGGCGAACCCCTCGGCAAAGGCCTGCATCATTCCGTACTCGATCCCGTTGTGGACCATCTTCACGAAGTGGCCGGCTCCGCTCGGGCCTACCCGGCCCCAGCCTTTGTCCGCAGCCGGCGCCAGGGTCTCGAAGATTGGCCTTAGTCGCTCCACGGCCTCCTCTGGCCCGCCGATCATCATGCTGTCTCCTTCGTCGAGGCCCCAAACGCCGCCGCTTGTTCCCACATCCACATAGTGGAGGCCCCGATCGCCGACCATCGCCGACCGCTTCTGCGTGTCATTGTAGTTTGAATTACCGCCATCCAAAATGACATCGTCCTCGGCGAGCAGGCCGAGGAGGGCCTCGATGTTTTCGTCCACGGGAGGGCCGGCCGGGACCATCACCCAGACCGCTCGAGGCGCGCTCAGCTCCCCGACCAGGGCTTCTAAGGAGTCCACGGCAACGATCCCCTTTTCGGCGGCCCGCTCTAGCGACTCCTGGGTCCGATCGTAACCGACCACTCGGTGTCCCCCTCGGATGAGCCGCTCGGCCATGTTGGCTCCCATCTTGCCTAAACCTATCATTCCAATTTCCATGCTGATTACTCCTTATGGTCTCGGCCAGCCACGAGAACCTCCAGCGAAGCGTTCTCGTCAGTTAGTCACTCTGCCCCGTCTCCTGGTTTCCCAGGAGCTCCTCCCACCTCGACTCGTCGATCGACAAGGCAACCTCCACGATCCGCGGGTCAAACTGTTTGCCGGCCTGCAGTTTGAGCTCCTCCAGCGCCTCGGCGACCTGACGGGCGCTCCGGTACGGCCGGTCGTGGGCCATTGCGTCGAGGGCGTCGACTACGGCGAAGATGCGGGCCGTTAAGGGGATGTCGTCTCCACCTATCCCCTGCGGGTAGCCACCTCCTTCATAGCGTTCGTGGTGGCCGCCCACCACGTCGAGGGCCGGGGTCAGCAAGGGCACCGTCTCCAAGAGGTCCACGCCTACTGCCGGGTGTTGCTCGACCAATCGGCGCTCCTCGGGCGTGAGGGGGCCGGGCTTTTGCAGGACCGCCTCGGGGGTCCTGATCTCGCCTATGTCGTGCAAGAGCGCTCCGAGTTCGAGGGCCTCACGCTGGGTCGGAGTAACCTCCAGGCCATCGGCAAGGGCGAGCGCGGCTGTGGCCAGACGCCGGAGCGAGCCGTCCTCTCCTCCACGCGCCTCCAACGCTCGAACCAACACGTCCACCATGCTCCGGTGGGAGACCTGCAGACGCTCGACCATGAGATGGAAGACGTTGCCCAACATGCCAATCTCATCCCGGGAGTCGATCTGGACCCTGGTGGTCAGATCCCCCTCGACCACCTTCCGGGCAGACGACGCCAACTCGGCCAACGGGCGGGTAATTTGGCGTGCGAGCAGGACCCCTGCAACCAGAGCCAGGATGGCAGCGGCCAGCGAGTGGAGATAGAGCCGTCGCCTGACGGCTCCCAGCTCGGCAAGGTAGACATCGGCCCTAAAATCTACGTCGAGGGCGCCCACGGTCTGGCCCGCTTCGTTCAAAATCGGAGCGAAAGCGGTGATCCAGACGCCGTGCTCGTTCTGGTAGATGTCGGTGTACGCGGCGGCCCCCTCGGCCAACACGCGCACCAGAATGGGCTGGATCGACGGGGCCAGCTGATAGGGCTTGCCAACCGACACCGAACCCTGGCTGATGACAGCGAAACGGGCCTTCTCACCCATAACGTCCACGATTGTGTATACCGGGTCCCCGAGCTGGTTCGTCTCTTGAATCTGCTTGAGCTTCGCTCGGATTGTCTGATATGCTTCCGTGTCGTTCCGTCCCTCCTTCACGACCCTCTGGTGCAGATCCCCGTCCAGCACCAGTGTGCCGGTTCGAGCGATGTTGAGCAGGAGGGAGCCCAGGGACTCACGTAGCAGCCGATCCTGAGCCCGGTACTGGAGGAGGCCGCTCAGCAATATCCCAAGGGCGGTCAGCACCAGGATGGTCGCACCAAGGCGCCACCCCAAACGTCTCCACACCGGCAGACGGGCCTTCAAGGGTCTCCGCGCTTCACCCCGTGGCATCTCAGCCTCCCCTACCCTTCTCCTCTTCCATTGTGAATTCCGAAACATCCCGCTCGAAGAAGAGTTCGACCATCCAATCCAGAAAAACTCTCACGCGGGCGACCAGGGTCGGTAGTTTGAGCATGTAGACCGTCTTCCAGATGAGCCAGGCGGGGAAGCCGACGAGCTTAAACCCCTTAAGATCGGCGACTGCGGTCCGACGGCTTAGGGGCACCATCTCACCAAGCAGGCGGAATCTGAAAGGTTTCTTCTCGCGGCCGATCAGCTCCGCCTCCACCACAGCAGCCAGCGCCCGGGCCTGGCGGATTGCGACCTGCGCCGTTGCGACGTACGGCTTCTCTGTGTGTGGGTCAATCTGGTAGGAATTGTCCCCGAGGGCGTAGACGTTGCACACCCCCTTTACCTCGAAGAACTCGTTGACCTGCAGCCGCCCGTCCTTCGCCTTTTCCAACGGCAGGTCGGCCACAACCGGGCTAACGCGGTTGCCGGCGGTCCAGATGACGCAGTTGCTTGGAATGACCCGACCGTCCTTTAGAGTCAGGCCCTCTGGCGAGACCTCCGCCCCCCTGCTAGATTCTAACTCAATCCCCCTTTTGATAAGCTGCTCCCGCGCATAGTCGGCGAGGTTCGTGGCCGTTTGGGGAAGAACAGTCCTGCCGACCAGGACCAGGCGGATGCTCTCGGGGGG
Source organism: Nitrospinota bacterium (assembly GCA_022562795.1). Classification (GTDB taxonomy): domain Bacteria; phylum JADFOP01; class JADFOP01; order JADFOP01; family JADFOP01; genus JADFOP01. Next base: position 9,706 of record JADFOP010000047.1, on the reverse strand, counting down.
TATGGAGGGATAGTGTCGGAGCAAAATCCCACGCGTAAGCTCTTCCAGGGCCGCGATGAGCTCTGTTCCAGCGTGGCCCGCCCCCACGACGACGAACGTCAGCAGGCGTTGCCGTGCCCACGGGTCGTCGGTCAAGACGGCCGCCTCGAAAAGGTTTATCACATGGTTTCGGATTCGGACGGCGTCGCCCGCCCCTTTAAAGGCGAGGGCGTGCTCCGCCGCGCCCGGCACCAGCGCCATGTTGGGTCTGGCGCCGAGGGCCAGCACCAGCTTGTCGTAGTAGAGCCGCTGGCGTATCTGGGACCGGCGGTGACCGGCAATTACCCGGTGACGCTCGAGGTCGATGGCTTCGACCGACATCTCACCGAACTCGACACCCCAGGCTACGCAAAGTGGCCGGATGGGATAGAGGACGTGTCGGGTTTCCACCGCCCCGGCGGCGGCCTCAGCGAGCATCGGGGTAAACAGGAAGAAGTTCTGGTTTGAGACGAGGGTAATATGGACCGGCAGGACGCCTGCGCACCGCTTGGCCAACTCCAGGGCGGTGGTGACACCGGCGAACCCGCCTCCAAGGATCAGGATGCGCGGGGCAAGCGAGGTCGACGGCCGGGCCAGGACGTGACCGATGGCGGGTGAGGCGGAAACACCGGGCGGCGTCGCCACGTCATCCCTCCCCCCCAAGGGTTCGGTTGAGGTTGTAGGCGGCGCTGATGAGAGCCAGGTGTGTGAAGGCCTGGGGGAAGTTGCCCAACGCCTCTCCGGTAGGACCTATCTGCTCGGAGTAGAGCCCAAGGTGGTTGGCGTAGGTAAGCATTTTCTCGAAGATGAACCGGGCCTCCTCAACCCTTCCCGCACGGGTCAGGGCCTCCACCAGCCAGAACGTGCAGATGCTGAAGGTCCCCTCCTCGCCAAGAAGGCCGTCGGCGGTCTCATCAACGTTGTAGCGGTAGACGAGGCTGTCCGAGACTAACTCGCGCATGGTGGCGTCCAGGGTAGAGAGCATTCTCGGGTCTGTGGGGGAGAGAAAAAAGACCAACGGCATCAATAGGTTGCTCGCATCCAAGTGGTCGCTTCCATAGTGCTGGACGAAGGCTTGCCGCTCTTCGTTCCAGCCTTTGGCCATAATCTCTTCGTAAATTTGGTCGCGAACCTTCTCCCATCGGTCGCGGTCCGCAGGGAAGGAACGTTTGCCCGCTAGGCGTATGCCCCTGTCAAGCGCAACCCAGCACATCAACTTGGAGTAGACGAAGTGCTGCTGGCCTCCGCGAACCTCCCAGATGCCCTCGTCGGTTCTCTGCCAGTTGTCGCTTACCCAGTTCAGCAGCCGCCGCAGGTTGACCCAGAGGTCGTAGGAGATGGGCGTGCCGTACTTATTGAAGAGGTAGACCGAATCCATCAGCTCTCCGTAGATGTCGAGCTGGAGCTGATCGTAGGCGCCGTTGCCTATCCGGACCGGGCGCGAACCCCGGTAGCCCTCCAAATGGTCCAGCGTCTCCTCGGTGAGCGTGTGGCGCCCGTCTATCCCGTACATTATCTGGAGCGAGCCGTCGGGGTTGAGCTCGCCGGCCCTGGCCTGCAGCCAGCCCATGAAATGGTGGGCCTCTTCCGTGTGCCCAATCCGCATCAGCCCGTAGATGGTGAAGGCGGCGTCACGGATCCAGGTGTAGCGGTAATCCCAGTTTCTCTCACCACCGATAGCTTCTGGAAGGCTAGTGGTGGGGGCGGCCACAATGGCGCCCGTGGGCAGGTAGGTAAGCAGTTTGAGGGTCAGAGCAGACCGGTTCACCATCTCTCTCCAGCGCCCCCGGTACTTGCCTTTGCTGACCCATCGACGCCAAAAGTCCATGGTCGCCCGGAAGGCCTCCTCCTGATCGGCTTCGGAAGCACAAGAGCCGCATCCGGAATCGGGGGGGACGTCCTGGAGGACAAAGCTCGTCGTCTCGCCTTGGCGGAGGGAAAATTCCCCCACTACGCCGCCGCCATCAAGGCTCAGCGGGACGCGTGTGGTCAGGCCCAGGCAAAGCCCAGGGGTGCGAAAGACGGCTCCGTCGGGGAGCACTTCGGTCTCGTGGGCGGATCGGGCGTAATCAAACGCGGGCCGACACTCGACCCTGAAGGCCATCTCGCCTCGGACCACCTTGACCCGGCGGATGATCTGGTGATGATCCTCCTCTTTCGTCGCGGCTTGAACCGGCATGAAATCGGTCACCTCACCTACCCCGTCAGGTGTCAGGAACCTGGTGACGAGGACGTTCGTCTCAGGCATGTATAGCTGCTTGAGGGTTGCTCCTTCATGGGCGCTCGCGATCTGAAACCTTCCTCCCTTTGCGTGGTCGAGGATGGCGGCGAAGACGCTGGGCGAGTCGAAACGGGGGAAGCAGAACCAGTCAATCGATCCGTTCATGCCCACGAGAGCCACCGTGTGGAGGTCTCCGATAATTCCGTAATTCTCGATCGGTAGATAGCTCATCGCTCGGTACCCTTTCTTTACGACTGCAGCTCCACCACCGTCTTGATGTCGTCCTTGGGGCGATAGAGCCCCTTCTCGAACTCCTCGATGGAAAGACGTTGGGTGAAGAAGCGCTCCAGAAGGCCGGGCCACCTGTCGCGGATCTCTCCAATGTGGCCCACTCCCAGCTCGAAGTAGCGACGGTTTGCGTTTACGCTGCCGAAGACCAACTTGTTGCCGAGCACCATCTCAAGGTTGATCTTGTCGGCGGGAATTTCCCTCACGGCGTCGCCGCCTGTGATCCCGGTCAGACACATCACCCCATTGACCCCGAGGGCTTGCATCGCATCGAAGACTACCCCGGAGTGGCCCGTGGCCTCAAAGATGAGGTCTATGCGGCCAAGCTCGCTTCCCAGCTCGTGGACCGGGTGCTCCCGACTGCTCAGGTAGGCGGCCCCCATCTCGGCAATCAGTTGCTGCTTCAGGCTCGCCCCGTCAGCCGGCGCGCGGGCCACAGTGTAGGTCTCCAGACCCATTATCCTCAGCAGGGCCGTGGCCAGAAGGCCAAGGGGGCCCGCCCCGAGCACGAGGGCGCGCCCAGGCTCCCAGGCCATGCGCCGCTGAACTTCCAGGGCCTGGACGATCCCTTTCTCGGCAACGGTGACAGGCTCTAAGAGCACGCCGACCGGCTCATACCCCGCGGGCAATGTGACTAGGTAGTCGGGGACCTCTACGTAATAGTCGGCGAGGAAACCGTGGGCGCCCTTGATGCCCCGCTCGGTGTAGTCGCCGTCAAGACACATGTCATTTTCCCCGGCCTGGCAGTTGATGCAACCGCCCGGCCGACGGACCGTAGCGACGACCAGATCTCCGACGCTTAAATCGGAAACTTCCGAGCCCACATCTTCGACGACGCCCAACGATTCGTGTCCGATAATGAGGTAATCGTCGCCAGGGGGGGCCTCGCCGTATAAGCCATCGTTGATCTCGGTATCGGTGCCGTCGAGCCCCACCTGGACCACGCGGACCAGAACCTCACCTGGACCGACATCGGGCGTGGGCACCTCCCGCAGGTGGGCGCTCCCCTTCTCTCCTGGGTGTACAGCAACGGCTTTCATATAATATGACTCCTTGGCCGCCCGTTTGACGAGCCCCCCACCAGCCCAGGGCTACAATCCGAATTAGAGTCACCGCCTACTTAGTCAGCTTCGTGGCTATTCTTAATTCTAAGAGCTTGAGCAGAAGAAATGAAGTGGGTCAAGTATTACTTAATCCTACTGTATTATGCAAGTAACTTTCGGGTTGACAAAGCTCAGGGCTATTGTTCCCAATATTATCAATAGGATAATAACAATAATATGAAGTAGTTCCTTAGTTCTGTCCAATCCTTGGCTGAGGTTAACTCAATGCCGCTTCCAGGTCGCGGTCCCTGGCTGTCTCCTGGAGCTCTTTGAGGGCCTCGGCCTCAATCTGGCGAATCCGCTCTTTCGACAACTTCATTATCTCACCAATCTCATGCAGGGTCATCGGATCGTATCCGTTCAGGCCGAATCTCATGCTGATAATGTCCCGTTCGCGCCTGCTCAAGGTCTTCACGAGACTTTCGATCTCTTCCTGAAGGTCCTCAGCGATCAGACCCTCGTCCACCTGGAAGTCGGCCTTTAGGGTGTTCAAATAGTTGAGGCTCGGCTCATTGGAAATCAATTCATCAAGGGAGAGCGGTAGACTGGCGGCCCTGAGCTTGACCTCGATTTCCTCAGGGGTGAGCCTAATAGCCTCGGCCACCTCGTCTCGACTGGGGTCGCGCCCCAATAGTTTGGTGAGCTCCTGCTCCTTCTGGTGGATCTTGTAGACCACATCGCGTTGCTTTTGCGGCATCCCGATAACTCCGCTCTGCTTGGCAAGCGCACTCTGGATGGCGGCCCTGATCCACCAGACGGCGTAGGTGATGAATTTCACCCCCCTGTCTGGATCAAATTTCTCGGCCGCCCTGATGAGGCCTATGTTTCCTTCGTTTACGAGGTCGATCAGGGCAATTGAGGAGGCGCTGAACTTCGAGGCCACGCTGACGACAAATCGCAGGTTGCCCTCGACAAGCTTGCGAATCGCATCCCGGTCCCCCTTTTGGACGCGGCGGGCAAGCTCGATCTCCTCTTCCCTCGTTAGCATAGGGAGGGATGATATATCTCTGAGATACTGCGACATCGGATCCACGTTGCTTTTTCCGGGATTTTCCGCTTTAGTTGACATGATTTCCATCCTTCAGCGCTACATTTGCGTTGATGTCAAACCGGTCCATCGCACTCGTCCTCCAACGACCTGTAAGCGCTGTGGTCTTATGTATGGTGTCATGGCGAGTCCGCCCCTCCTGCATTAGCCGGCGACTCTTCCGGGACGACCGAGAGGACTCTCTTCTCGTGGCCCCTGATGATCGTCAGCGCCGAACTCACACCCACCCGCTCCTCTGTCAACAATTTATGTAAATCATCTATTCCAACAACTTCGTTGCCGTCGTACGCAACGATAACGTCTCCTTCTTGAAGGCCGGCGCGCCGGGCCGGGCTGTTCTTCTCAATTGAGACGACGAGGATGCCGCTTTCAGCCGGTAAGCCATGAAAGCGTACAACCCGGCGCTGGAGGGGCACATTTTGACCTCCGACTCCGATGTAGCTTCGCATGACCTTCCCGTCTCGGATGAGCCGTCCGGCCACGAACTTGGCAGTGTTAATGCCGATCGCGAAGCAGATGCCCTGTGCCGGGAGAATTACGGCGGTGTTGACTCCGATGACCTCCCCACCAGAGGTGACGAGCGGACCGCCCGAGTTGCCGGGGTTCAACGCGGCATCGGTCTGGATGACGTTATCGATGAGGCGGCCCGAGCGCGACCGAAGCGAGCGGCCGAGCGCGCTCACAACGCCCGCAGTTACCGTCGCCTGAAAGCCGTACGGGTTGCCAATGGCAACGACCAGCTGGCCCACGCGAATGGATTGCGAGTCCCCCAACGCCGCCGGCACAACCTTTGGCGCATCGATTCTGAGCACGGCAAGGTCGGTGTGAGGGTCCCCGCCTATGAGGTCCGCCTCAAACCGGCGTCCATCAGGCAGCGTCACCTCGATAGATGTCGCTCCATGCACGACGTGGCTGTTGGTAAGAACAAATCCGTCCGGTGTGAAGATGAATCCAGAGCCATTCCCCCGCGCCTCCTGCGGGAATCGCGGATCCATTGCCTTCCGGCCCCTGCGCCGATGACGGACCTCGATATTCACCACCGAGGGGCTTACTTCTTCGGCTACTCTGATTACCGCCCGCGAATAGGCGTCGAGAATACCATCATCCGAATCCGAGTCGACCTCAGCGGTCGGCGGCCCCACTCTCTCGAAGCCATTGCCTGATTCCATCCCGAATACCTCGTTCATGGCTGCTACTCGCCTCCCGCAGCGACGCCGCCATCGACCGGCAAGACGACGCCTGTGACGAAATTCGCGTCGGCAAGGTATAGCACCGCGTCGACGGCGTCCTTGATTTCGCCGACACGGCCCAGCGGCTGCATGGCGTTCAGCTCTTCGAACTGCTCGTCGGTCATGCCATGGATAGGAGTTTTGATAATGCCCAGCGCAACGGCATTCACACGGATGTTGTCCGGTGCGAGCTCGATCGCAAGACTCGTGGTTATCGCATTCATGGCCCCTTTGGCGGCCACGAGCGCGCTGGCGGGAATCGCGGTGACCCCGCGAGACGCCAAGACGGTGGTGATGTTGATAATGGCCCCGCCGCCTTGTGTGCGCATCTGCCTCGCGGCGGCCTGGGAGGTGAGGTATGTCCCCTTGAGATGGGCTGAGAGAAAACCGTCGAGATCTTCTTCCGTATATTCGGTGAACGGCTTGGAAAAGAAGTGGCCCGCATTGTTGAGGAGAACGTCGACTCGCCCGAAGCGCTCGACGGCTGCGTCGACCATCCTCTGGCCCGTCTCCTTGAGGCCAATGTCACCAGGCACAACGGCTATCTGGTCCGAGCGCCCGAGGTTTTTCGCCACCTCGGTCAGCTTCGCTTCGTTGCGGGCGTTCAGGACGACGTTCGCACCCAGGTCCAGATACGCTTGAGCAACGCCCAACCCGATGCCGCTGGATGCTCCCGTGATAAGAACTGTTTTGATGTTACTTGGTGTGGTCATGATTTTATTTCCTTCCGTGTCTTGTCACTGAACTGTTTTGAATTGCCTTGTTCGAGGCTTACTGCCCAACTTGTTCTTAAGCGATGTTTCTCGCCCCTCGGCCCAAACGAACGGTAATACAGCTTCTACTTTCCGGATGGGACCGTTCTCCCGCCGTTCTCGCTGTTTTGCTTAAGTCCGTCAAGGACGCGAGGAATGACCTTGCGAAACATAGGCCTAACCTTCCATGCATCCAGTAGCCTGCCAATGGGCCCAAACTTCAAAGTGTAGTCGAAGCTGATGGTTGCGAGGGTCTCCTGTCCCTCTTCCTTTACCGTAAACCTGAGGTGCGCCTTCCTGAATGGCGGAAGCTTTTCTCCGGAAAGGACTTCCAATACGTAGCCTTCGCCTTCCTCCCACTCAGTGGCGGATTCCTCTATCGAACCCATCGGGAGAAGCTCGCAAAATCGACTCGCCCCCACACCTTTCCTAATCTCCGAGGTGTAGTACGACTTTTTAACACCGGGATGATAGTTCTCTATGCCACCGAGGTCGGAGATGATCTCCCAGACCTTGTTCTTCGGGGCATTTATTCGAATCTCATCGGTAATTCGTGTCATTTCTCTACTCCCGGGCCTCGTACTCTTGCCGGTCATTGAGGCCTTGGTTGTCTAGTTTGATCTGGATTGCGTCGCCGATAGTGGAGACCCGGATGGTGTAGGGCGTCAGGATGATGGCACGGTCCGGAGACTCGGCCCCACCGAGGCGAACGTGGTAGACCTTCAGGCGGTTGCGCTCGAGCAGCGACAGTGCGGCAACCCAAGCATCGCCCTCCACCGGCCGCGGGTTGGCCCCGTCTACAAAGAAGAAGCGGTTGGCGGAGAGGTAGTAGTCCTTGGGGAATTCGACCTTCCATTCGTCGCCCTTTAGGTCGAGTATGACGGCTGAGTCCTGCCAGCCTTCCAATTCGGTAAGGTTGACCTGGGCGATGTTGATCTGGATCATCTGGTAACGATTCCACTCGATGCTCTCTAGAAGTCGAGTGGCGTCCTTGGACGAGAGGTGCTCTAGGAATTGGGCCCGCCCCATCGCCCCGGCCGAGGAAGCGCCTATCAAAAGGCTCAGGGTTACCGTGAGAGCGGTCAACCATGATACCACGCCCGTGGTGATTCCCTTCTTGTCCTGTCGCTCTCTGTATGCTCTCATGTCTGTCTCCTTCTTAAAGGGCCAGCGTTGGCAAGCCGGCCAAGTTGTAGTACATCTCGCTGGATTCCAATTTCACCATGGTTCGTGCCCCAGCTGGGCCCGGTAGAATTTCAGCACTGCGGGGCTCTCCCCGTTGATTTCGACCAACTCTGGGTGAAGCTCCTTCAGGGCCTCAAGGATGTGCTTGTCCGTGTGGCGCAGAAAGGTCAAGATGTCCCGCTCGACCGTCTCGCCGCAGGTGGGACATGTGTAGGGGGCCGCCCGACCATGGCGATAGTCAGTCATCAGTCCTGATTGCTCCGAGTTAATTTCGGCGAGGCTTTTATGCTTGATTTCTTTCATCTGGTTCATGCCTCCTGGACCAATCTGTTGAGCTTGTCGGCCAATACCCTCTTTGGGACCACACCGACGACCCGATCCACGACCCCACCATCCTTAAACAGGAGCAGGCTAGGGATGGAGCGGATTTCATACTGCGCGGCCACATGGGCGTTGGTGTCAACATCCACCTTGCCCACTTTAGCTTGTCCCTCAAAATCAGCTGCCAGTTCTTCGATCACCGGAGCGATGGCGCGGCACGGGCCGCACCAGTCAGCCCAGAAATCCACCAGCACCGGCTCGCGGCTTTCAAGGACTTCGGCCTGGAAGTTTTCGTCCGTTAGTTCAAGGTGCGTCGCTGTTTTTGCCATGATTGTGTTCTCCTTTCTGTTCAGGGCGATCATGCATGCCCTATGTTACCTAGATGAGTTCTTTGCCCATCGTGTAGGACGTCTCCTGCCCATCTAATTTGTCCGAGAGGCGGCGTTAGACTTGGGGAGTCGCTCGTTTCGGGAAGGTTGACCGCTACACCAATTCCTCCCGCAATGACAACCAGGACCAAGATGAACAATCCCTGGTGGCCCACAAGGTTGATTGTCAAGGCTCCTATGAGAGGAAACAATATGACTGGAGCCGCCAGGGTGTTGTGGAGTGCCGAGAAGGTAGGAACGCTATCTTCTGGGCTCAACTCTAAGAGGTAATTGCGCTCCAGCAGCTCAGTGGAATCCAGGGTAAGCCCGAGGCTAAAGAAAACTCCGTACATCCAGAAGGGATGATGGAGGCCTGATAGGAGGGCCAAAAGCGGCGGCAATAGACCGAGGGATCCGACCACGATCAGGACTGACCTGTGACCCTTGCGGTCGGCCAGCTTTCCCCAGAGGAAGCCGCCCAAGCCCTTCGCCACCACGAGGAGGATGGTATAGGCCCCCACGGACATCAACGGCTGGCCCAGCTTCGTGATGGCGAAGGTAACGTAAAAGGGGGTCGCCAGCACGGCCCCGCTCAAAAGGAGTTTGGTAATCGTCAGGGTTCGAAACCAGCGGCTGGATTTAAGGATCATTGCGAGTTCTTTAAAGTAATCCTTTAGGGGTTCTCGCTGCGAAACCGTATGTGTCGCGGGCTCTTTCATGGGCAGAAAGAAAAAGATCTGTACCGCGATGAAAAGGGCCGCCAAGAAAAACAAGAGGCCATGTTGGGTTGGACGGGGAAAGGGCTCCATTAGAGAGAGTATCCACCAGGCCACCAGGGCCGTAACTATAGCCGCCGCACCACCTAAAAGGGCGCGCCAGCCGAAAAATGAGCCCCGCTCTTGGCGGTCGATGGTCTTTCTGGTGAAGTCGTTGAAAGCCACTAGGCCGATCCCGCCGGTCGCATAAAACAGGCTAATGCCGATGAAAAAAACGACTATTACCAGCGTCGGATTAGACGTCCCCCAATAGAACGTAGCCAACCCTATGGCCAACCAGGAGGCGGCCCTCAGGGCGACAAGCCCCATAAGGAAGGGCTTCTTGTAGAGCATGTCCTTCAGGTACCGGGCCCCCAACAGCTGAGGCAAAATCCTGGAAGACTTCTGGACGGTTATG
>JADFOP010000046.1 GCA_022562795.1 Nitrospinota bacterium | reverse complement strand
GAAAAGGCCCTAAGACGCCTGGAAGGCGTTGAGAATGTGACCATGAGTCTGGAAAAAGCCACGGGCACCGTTTCGCTCAAAGAAGGCTCTCAGTGGCGGCTTAAGAACGCCCAACAGATGGCCAAAGCAATCGAAAAGGCTGGTTTCAAGACCGGCTACGCTCTCTTCGACGCCCAGGGCGTGTTAACTGAGTCGAATGGGGATAGGGTCTTTATCATTGCGGGGACCGGCGAGGTGTGTCGGCTGAAAGCGACGCCTTCCCTCCAGAAGCTGGCTTCGCTGGATTCTCCGCCAGAGCAGGAGGCCAGGGCCGTGATGAAGATAGACAATGTCATTGACGGCGTCCCTCCCGCGGTGGAGCTGGTTGATTTTCGGTTCCTTGAGCTGAAGCTTGCCCCATCGCAGTGAGGCCTGTTGCCCTCGTGGGCCTTAACCGGCCCATCTGGGCGCCTTTTTTCAGGAGTTCGTGGGCGAGACCGGAATGCGCGCTCCAGATCGATGGGGTTGAACAGAGATAACCCAAGGAATGGTTAGAAGGAGACATGAGGAACATGGATCGAGGAGCTAAGCCCCTTTGGACCGGGGCCGTCTCCGTGGTGACCTCGTTGCTGCCGAATATCTGATGAATTCTTCCGTTGGTCTTCGCCGCCTTTGGGGTTACGAGCGGAGGCCTGGGAGCCGTCAGTTTGGCGGCCTACAGGGTCTATCTTCTTCCGGTATCCGTTCTGTCCATTGGTGTAGCCTTTTACTTGAGCTACACTAAAGGGATGGGTGGGCCCAAGCGGCGCCGTTACCTCTGGGGGGCGCTGGCGGTGAGCCTCTTCTTTTGGTCGGCTCCGTGGCTTAGGCTTTTTGTGTAGGAGAAAGAGGCGGAGTGAATCTCAAGTCGGCCGTTCGTCTTCATCGTACTGGGATTATAGGGGCTGTCGTGGCGGCCGTCTGCTGCTTCACGCCCGTGCTGGTGGTCCTCGTGACGGTTGTGGGATGGTCGGCTATCGTCGGCTACCTCGATTACGTGCTCTTTCCAGCCCTGGGGCTCTTTGTCGTTCTGGCCGTCGTTGGCTGGGTCCAGCGGAGGCGGTGCCAAAGTGAGTGCGAGTGAGGGAGAGAGAAAGGCTCTCTGCCCTGGATGCGGGGAGATGAAAGCTCTGGAGCCCGATGATAAAGAAGGCGACCGTGTGTTATGTGACGTGTGCGCGGGGAGCGCCTATCGACTTGTCAGACAGAAGGACCAGTGGGCGCTGGAGCCCATTCCCACCGCCTCCTGCCCGGTGTGTTACGAGGCACTTGAGCTGGATACCGACGTTCAAGTGGGGGATATGGTTGAGCATTGTGACCGAGCCTTTCGCCTGAGCTTCGAGTACGGGGCTTGGGCTTTGGAAGTTTGATAACGGCGCCTGAGGAGAAAAAGGGATAATAAGGGAGAACCCGTTATGAGTGAAGAAAAGTCCGTCGTCGTCTACTCAAGCCCCACGTGAAGCTCCTGCCAGGGACTGAAAGGGTTCCTTTCAGCAAAGGGGGTCGCCTTCACCGACCACAACGTGATGGACGACCCGGAAGCCTTGGAAGAGGTGGTCCGCCTGACGGGGGCCCGGGCGGTGCCCATAGTGATTATCGGTGACGAGGTGGTCATCGGCTTCGACCGGGGGAAGCTCCAACGGCTCCTGGAAATTTCGTAGAAGGGAGAGGTGATGAAGGTGGGTGAAATCAAAAGCGGGGTGGTCAGCCTCGTCTCGGCCCTCGCCGCGTCGCTCTGCTGTGTATTGCCGCTGGCGGTCATCCTGCTCGGCCTTGGCAGCGGCGCTTTCATGGCGACCACGATGAAATACCGTGCGGTTCTCATCCCGACGGGTGTGGGAGGGGTGGCCCTGGGTTACTTCCTCTACTTCCGCGAGCGGCGTCGCTGCCGCACCTTGGCCTGTAGGATGGTGGGAGCGAAGCTCAACTTTACTCTATTGATATTTGCCACGGCTGTGGTGACGGTGGCCGTTTTCTTCGACCTATTCCCGGCGTTCGCCTCCAAGCTGCTTATGTCGGCCCTGCCCAGCTGAGGGGTTGGAACGATGAGTCGACACACAATAATGATTGCCCTGATTCTCGGTCTGCTGTTTGTGGGGATGGTCGTGGGTCCCGCTGTGGCCGAGCTTCAGACGGTCACTCTCACCATTGAAGGCATGGTCTGAGGCGCCTGACCCGTCTTGGTCAAGACGGCCTTGGAGAGGCTGGACGGAGTTAAGCAAGCCAAAGTGACCTTCAAACCCCCGGAGGCGGTGGTTCAGTACGACCTGGATAGAGTTACCCTGGAAGAACTTATCAAGGCCATCGAGCGAGCCGGCTTTAAGGCAAAAGCTAACCCTTAGCCTGAGAGGGGAGCAATATGCAAGAGACAAGCGGTGCGGAGACTGTTCTTGCGCAGCTAAAGACGCTCTTTAACCAGGACCAGGGCAGGCCTCGTCTGATTCTCCTTCTCTCCCCGACGTGAGGGGTCTGTGAGGACGGCACCCGTTGGGTGCAGCAGGAGATTCTGGCGAAAAACCCCTCTTCCGAAATTTCCGTTTATGCCATTTGGCTGTCTATGTTAAGCAGCGATGCCCAAGAGCGACTTTCTGAGGCGAAGGAGCGGTTGGGTGACCCCCGAGTCACGCACTTTTGGGATGAAGAGCGAACCCTGGGAAGGTGGGTCAAAGAGCACGTCCTCCCTTCCTTTACGGAAAGAGACTGGGTCACAGGGGAGGCTCCTCGCTCGAGCCTGAGCGTCAAGGAGATTGAACAAATAAAAGGTGGTCAGCCCCTCCAGGAGGATATCGTCTGGGACGCCTATTTGCTCTACGGAGGCGAGGCCAGATGGGATGTGATCCCCGAACCCTTGGTAGGCTGGGGGTCTACGGTTATCCAGACGGCGGACAAACTCCTTGAGGAAGTGAGTCCATTGCTTGCCGAATGACAACCTACAGCCATGCCCTCGTTAATTCCATTGCACAGGTTGGTCTTGAAGCGAAGCCGTTACCCAATTAAGCTCTCCCAATTAATAGTGTTCTTTGGGGCCTCCTAAAAAAAGACTTGACAGGTATTTTTTTGTTATATATATTTAAGTAATCAATTGAATACTTGAGAGAGACTCGCTATGTCCAAGCAGGGCCGCATGTTTAAAGACCAGCTCTACGAGCAGTTCGCCCGCATCGGCAAGGCGCTCGCCAGCCCCAAGCGGCTGGAGCTGCTTGATCTTTTGGCCCAGGGGGAGCGAACGGTCGAGAGCTTGACCAGAGAGGCTTCCCTCGGCCTGGCCAACTGCTCCCAGCACCTACAGGTGCTCCGGGAGGCCCGTCTCGTCGAGGCGCGCAAGGAGGGCCTCTACGTCTTCTATCGCCTTGCTGACGAGGCCGTAGGCGGCCTCTGGATCGCTCTCAGATCGCTGGCCGAACGCCGTCTGGCCGACATCGAGCGGGTCGTTCAGGACTACTTCGAGGTCCCCGAAGCGCTGGAGCCCGTCGGTCGCCGAGAGCTCTTGGAATGGGTGCGGGAGGGCCACGTGACTCTCCTCGACGTCCGCCCCGCCGAGGAGTACCGGGCGGGACACATCCCGGGGGCCGTCTCAGTTCCTCTGGAGGAGCTTGAGCGGCGCCTGGCCGAGCTGCCGACGGACCAGGAGATTATCGCGTATTGTCGGGGGCCGTACTGCGTCTTCGCCGTTCACGCCGTCGAGCTCCTCCGCGAACGGGGCTTCACGGCCCGCCGCTTTGAAGAGGGGGTTCCCGAGTGGCGAGTAGCCGGTTTGCCCGTAGCCGTGGGCCAGGAGTGAGGCGAGCGGCCCAACGGCCGGTATCGTCGTGGCTCTATAGATAAGGAGAAGGCGATGATTTTCGAGCAGCTCCGACACGACCCGGGAGGGTGTCTGGCTTACTTCCTGGCGTGAGGGGGCAAAGGATGCTCCGCCATCGTTGATCCCCAGGTGGGGATCGAGCCCTACCTCCAGCTCGCCGAGAAGTCAGGCGTTAAGATCACCCATATCATCGACACCCACATCCACGCCGACCACCTCTCCGGAAGCCGCAAGCTCGCCGAGGCCACCGGGGCGCCCATTTACCTGCACGAGTCCGCCGAGGCCGCCTACGAGTTTGTGCCGCTGGCCGAGGGAGATGAGGTGGCGGTGGGCAACGTTGTGATGTCGCCCCTTCACACTCCTGGCCATACCCCCGAGAGCATGTGCCTCGTAGTCGAAGACCGCTCCCGTGGCGAGGGGCCTTGGTTCGTCCTCACTGGCGATACTCTCTTTGTGGGCGACGTGGGCCGGCCCGACCTGGTGCTCGATACGCGCGAAGGGGCTGCTCAGCTCTACGAGAGCCTCTTTGGAAAGCTCTTGGCCCTGGACGATGCCCTTGAAATTTATCCCGCCCACTCCGCGGGCTCGGTCTGTGGCCGCCACATGAGCGGGAAGCCGAGCTCCACCATCGGATTCGAGAAGCGGTTCAACATCGGGCTCCAGGCCCGCTCCAAGGATGAGTTTATAAAGGCTTTGGCCCAGGACATCCCGCCCCAGCCCGAAGATTTCGCCAATATTCGACGGTCCAACATGGGCCTGACGACGTAAGGTAACCCCACCAGGAGCTCGACGGGACTCATTCGCGTCTCGGTCCTTCGACTCGAGGCAAGGCCCCTGCGTCGTGGTGACAGAGTCTGGAAAGGCTAGGGGCGTCAGCCATGCCGGCCCAACACGACCAGATCAAGCTTGGCATCAAAGAAAACTGGCAGCAGTTCACGCTGCTTCTCTTGACGGTGGGGTTCGTGGGCTCCATGGTAGGTCTGGAGCGCACCGTTGTCCCCCTCATCGGCGAGCAGGAGTTCGGCCTCACCTCCAAGACCGCCATTGTCTCGTTCATCATCACCTTCGGCGTGGTGAAATCTCTCTGCAACTTATTAGCGGGCCGCATCTCCGAGACCTGGGGCCGCAAGCGCGTGCTCGTCTTGGGCTGGATAATCGGCCTGCCCGTGCCGTTTATCATCATCTACGCCAACAGCTGGTTCTGGTTCGACGTGGCCAACGTGCTGCTCGGCATCAACCAGGCCCTCACCTGGTCGATGACCGTCAACATGAAGATCGATCTCGTAGGCCCAAAGAGGCGGGGCCTGGCTGTCGGGCTGAACGAGTTCGCAGGCTACTTCTCGGTCGGCATCATGGCGTTGCTCACAGGCGAGATCGCCGCACGCTACAGCCTGCGGCCCGAGCCTTTCTACATGGGTATCGGCATCGCCTTTGCGGGGCTCCTGGTATCGACGTTTTTCGTCAGGGATACCATCGAGCACGTCCGCTACGAGGCCCGCCTCCGGGCGGCGCCGAGCGGCAATCCGGGGACGGGCAATCCTGAACCTATGGCCAAGGAGCAACCGTCCCTGCGAGAGATCTTCTCCCTGACGACGTGGAAGGAGCGGGCGCTTTCCTCTTGCAGCCAGGCCGGGTTGGTGAACAACCTCAACGACGGGATGTCTTGGGGCATCTACCCCCTCTTCTTCTCATCCTACGGTCTGGGGATTGCGGCCATCGGCGTCATCAAGGCCGTCTACCCAATGGTCTGGGGGATTCTGCAGCCCGTCACCGGCCCCCTGAGCGATAAGATCGGGCGAAAGCACCTCATCGTCGGAGGGATGACCGTCCAGGCCGTTGGGATTTGGATGACGGCGCTCCTGCCCACCTATTCGTGGTGGATAGTGGCGGCCGTGATCCAGGGCCTGGGCACCGCGATGGTCTACCCGGTCATTATTGCGGCGGTGGGCGACGTGGCCCACCCCGAGTGGCGGGCGACCTCGCTCGGGGTCTACCGCTTCTGGCGGGATTTGGGCTACGCCGTCGGGGCGCTCCTCGCGGGCCTCATCGCCGACTTCGTCGGGATGAAGGCGGCCATCCACGTCATCGCGGCTCTCACGATGCTCTCGGGACTCGTCGTCGCCTTCCGCATGTACGAGACTCTCCCGGGAAAACGGGGAACCTAAACCAGGTTGCCACCATCTAAAGGGTCAGGATCGGGAATCCCCCCGAAGTCTGTCTTGCTGGAACTTACGACCGCTCGAAAGGAGTCAAGATGATGAAAAAGGCACTCGGAATAGTGGCAATCACGGGATTGGCCATCGTTTTGGTCGTCTCCCTGGCTCAGGCTGAAAAGAAAGAGGCCCATTCGGGACGCATGGGCATGATGGGACAGGGCGGCATGATGGGCTCGGGCATGACGGGCCACAGCGGTAAGACGGGTCACGGCGGGATGCACGGGATGATGCATGGGATGATGCATGGGATGATGGGCGGCCGGGACGCGGACCCCAAATTGCATGGCGAGATGATGGTCCTCAAGGGTCAGATGATGAAGAAGATGGCCGAGATGATGGCCAAACAAGGCGACAGGATGATTCAACAGGGTCGCAATCAGGCCAAAGAGGCAGGCAAGTAAGTGGCCCGCGCTTGCCGAGTTTTATTAATAACATTCTTGACTTTCCGAGAAGGCACATCTATGTTGGGGGCCCAGTAGAAAGAAGGACTAAGATCGTATGAAACGGCTCCTCCACATTTTGGTGCTTGTATCCTTTATAGTCCCCACACTCTTGGGGGTAATTCCCTTCACACCAACCGCCAGCGCTCAGGACCAATGCATGTCGGGCGACAAGGGCCCGTGTACGCGCATGGGACCCGGCGAGTGCCCTCCTCGTAGCGGGAATAGTAACCAAAGCCCTTCACCTTCTAACTCTTCCTCAACTGATAGCAACCCTTGCACAGTTTGCCTCCTGGCCTACGACCTGACGCCATTCCTCGGGATGCAGGCCTCAGCGACCTCCATCTCCCACGTTGAGTCTATATCCCTTCCCATGCAAATTAGGATCGTTTCGTTGGTCACGCCTCCGGAAGAACACCCTCCACGATCCGTATAAGCCCCAGAACTCCCTAACTGCCTAGCTAGTTTCCCTGAACCCAGGCTGTCAGAGGCTGTTGCTCTGGCTGCTAAACGAGGGACCAGGGGGCTTCGGTGCCAGGAAGTAACCATTCCTTTTGTGAGGGAAGGATGAGACAACCGAGACGTCTATCAAGGACACGCCACCGAGATGGTTTTATCGCCCGTTGGGCGTGGCTGGCGGTGGGTCTAGGCTTGGTGGCGGGATTCACCGTGTTCCCTCCAAGCGTTCAGGGGAAAGACCACTACGCATCCACCCTTGGAGTGCTCAAAGCGGTGCCGCCGATGAAGGCACCTGAGTTTACGCTTCCCGATTCAGAAGGGAATCAAGTCGCATTGAAAGACTTCCGGGGCAGTGTTGTGTTCCTGAACTTGTGGGCTTCCTGGTGCCCTGCGTGCCGGGCAGAGATGCCCTCTATGGAACGGCTCTATCAAAAGTTCAAAGACTACGGATTCACAATTCTCGCTGTAAATCTCAAGGAAAACCCTTCCACGGTCAGAGCTTTCATGGAGCAGTTCCGCTTGACCTTCCCCGCTCTGTTGGACCGCAGGGGGAAAGTCGCGTCACTTTACGGTCTATGGTCCATCCCCATGACGGTTCTCATCGACCCTGATGGAAACATTGTGGGTCGTGCCATTGGAGGCAGGAACTGGAGCTCACAGGATGGCTGTCGCTACATCGGATCGCTGCTCGCCCATTCGAAACTTGCCAAAGCCGAGGTCGAATGTTAGGCCCAGGTTAACAAGGGGATTCTAAGTGAAAGGAAACAGTCATGAATAATCTAGTTCTGCTGCTGTTATTGTTGGCTTGCCCCTTGATGATGTATTTCTGCATGAGGGGTATGGGAAAACATGGCCCTTCAGAATCGTCACCAGAGAAGAATACTCAGGAGGGTACGCCGGAAGAGAAGCTGGCGATGCTCCGGGCACAGCAACAAGAGATAGCCCGTCACATTGAGGCCCTGCAAGACGAGGTGGGATCAGCTAAAGGAGCGCCCATACCTACGTCATTAAAAGAAGGAACGAGTGAGGGGCGTGACGGGAAGAGGGCCTAAAACATCACCCGGCTAACTCTATGTCGGTTTTGCTTCATTCCCGGAGGGGAGGCTAATTAGGGTGATACGGTGCCAACGGTCTGGATCGAGGCCTAGCCTCGCCGAAGGAGGACGACTCCTCTATGGTTTGGACGATACCAGGCACAGATAGGGCAGCGCCCCCTTATCAGGGGAGGTCGTCCGACCATTGAGGGGAAGACGTCGTGGACGAAAAGATCCACCAAGCTTCCAGGCTAAACGCGGTATCATCAGTCCGGAGATTTTGGACTCCGTTATGGGTCTTTGGCGGTCTGCTCGGGCTGGTGGGGCTCTTCGCATGGGGTCTAACCAAAAACGCCCGCTTCATTCCATCACCCCTGGTCAACCAGCAGACCCCGCCCCTGGAGTTTGTCCTGTTCAACGGCGAGCGCTTTTCCCTGGCTGACTACCTTGGCCAAGTCGTGGTCATCAACTTCTGGGCCTCGTGGTGTATCCCCTGCAAGCTTGAGGCTCCTATCCTGGAGGGAGGCTGGCTGACCTTCCGAGATCGAGGAGTGGTTTTCGTCGGGGTGAACATCCAGGATGAGCGAAGGGAAGCCTTGGCCTTCATTAGGGAGCACGGCAAGACCTATCCCAACGGGCCGGACCATGACGGCAAGATAACGATTGACTACGGGGTATATGCAGTACCGGAGACATTTTTTATCGACCGAAACGGCAAGATAGCCTACAAGCACTTCGGTTCCCTGACGTTGGCCGTCCTTTCCAAGCAAATCAAGGAGCTCCTCTAGATGTCTGCGAAGAAAGGCATTTTCATAGGTTACTTTTCACTGTGCCACATAGCCCTTGCAGTGAGGGCTTATGAAAAGATGTCTTGAGTTCCCATCAGGGAGGGTAGAGCTTTTGTCAAGCAAGAAAGAGCGACGCAGAAGGCGGCAGGAAGAGAAGCGGCGTAAGAAATCTAGCGCGATGGCGCTCCCGCTTATCGGGCTGTCGGTGGTTGTTCTGGCCGGAGGGTGGTTCGTCAACCAAATGATGAAAAGCTCGGTTGGAACCGCCATACCGGTTCAGCCCACGTGGCACATATCCTCTCCCGACACCCCGCATCCCCCCTACAACAGCCTCCCTCCCACCTCTGGCCCCCATTTGGGTTCCTTAGCCCGGTGGGGGATTCATCAAGCACCGATCCCTGACGAGGTGCAGGTCCACAATCTCGAAGACGGCGGTGTGTTGGTCCAATACCGCTGTCGGAATTGTGGCCGGTTGATCCAGCAGTTAGAGCAGGTCGTCAGGCGGTATGACCGATACGTCATTCTGGCGCCCAACCCACGATTAGACAAGACCATCGCCCTGACGGCCTGGGGACGTATCGACAAGTTTGATGGGTTCGATGAGGAACGGATTGTAAAGTTCATCGAGGCTTACAAAGGCATCGATCATCATCGTTAGAAGAAGGAAAAGGGCCAGTTGAGATGGGTGCGATACAAAAGCAGTAAATGGGTAACTGGGCTAGCGAAGATTTAAGACAGTTGAAAAACGTTTAGCGCACTCAACTAATCTAAACCAGACCATGCTTGGGCGTAAAATTTTTGGGTGAAAACCAAGTAATCAGGAGGATTTACAATGAAACGGATAAAATTCATACCCTTTGTGGTGGCTGGGGCCTTGGTGCTATTTCTCCCACACACCACACACGCCTGCGGTGGTCGGCTCGCCACAATAGTTGAAAACCCAGAGAAGATCGCAGCCAGCGTGGAGACGGGCCCTTCAGGAAAGACATACTACCTGGACAGCCGAGGCGATTACCTGCTCGACGCCAGCCAGGTGAAAATCTCCAGCGGCCTGGCCGAAGCCATCGCGAGGAAATTTTTGGAGCGCACCTACCCGGGAGCCAAAGAGCTGGAGTTTGAGGCTTTCACCTTTGAGCACGGGGCCTTCGTCTACATGTTTGACACCCACCTGCCTAATAGCGCCGTGAGCTATCATATCGGTCCCGTTCGCTACGCCACGGACCACTTCCATCTCCACGTGGATGCAATAACAGGGGACGTCTATGGGATAGGATGCGGCGGCGGCCCGGGCCAAGTGGTTGTGAAATATAACCCGACAGAGTACCCAGCGGAGCTTCGGGACAAAACCCTCCCTCTGGCCCAGTTCAACACTTCCTTCGTTGCCCGCCAGGGGTCCCCGCCGCGCCTCGACGGCGTCATCGACCCCAATGAGTGGTGGGACGCTGCCCACAAACGAATCCACGTGGGGGCCAACTACCCCACAGTGACCGATTATGGCTGAGGCACCTCTGGGGATGTCATCGTGAATGACCCAAAGCAATACCACCTGGAGGTCTGGACGAAAATTCACCAAGGAGCAATCTATTTCGCCATTAGGGCGGACACCAAGAACTGGATTGCGATGCTCTTTAAGGACTTCGAACATCACGGGATGATCGGCGACTTCAATGACGCCAAACTGCTGACGCGTAGTGGAATAGAGGATTATTTTATCGGCGTTGACCCCAATGTGAGAACACCCCGTCCCCGGTCGACGAAAGGAGCCCATACGTGAATGGCCTCAGGGTTCCTGGTCCAGGACCAAACGAGCAATTTGCTAGGGGCAGGGTTTAGGTCGGTGGGCTCAACCCGCGAGTACGAATTTGCGTTCCCTCTAACCAATGAAGACCCCGGTGACACGGCTTGGGAAGATGGCCAGGCCTACCTTATTGGGTTCCTAATTGGTCAGGAAGAAACCATCAGCCAGATAACGCCCCAGACCTGGATAAGCGACCAGGTCTTGATCCGCATCGGGAGGGAATCGAGGCGCTCTATCTACTTGGTTGAAGAAAGGTAATGAAGGGACTCCTCCGGAATTTGTTCATGAACAAAACAATAGGACTCACATTTCAATGAGGAGGGCTTACGTATGGCCAAGAAGAAAAGATATACTAAAAAACCCAGAACGGAGAGCCGCTGGATTCTTCTGGTTGGTGTTCTCGTCGTCGTGGTAGGAGCCGGAGGATACTGGTGGTGGCAGTCCAGGCCAGTCGGGGGCTCAGCCCTGGGCGCTCGACCGGCCTTCGCGTTACCAGCCATCCCCCGAAATCCTCGCCCGGCGACCCTCCCTCCCGGCCTCTTCACGGGCAAGGTCGCCGAGGCCTACCGGATTGCGCGGGAGGTGCCCGAGCTCATAGAAAGGATGCCGTGCTACTGCGGTTGCTATAAGACGAACAGCCACCAGAACAACCTGGACTGTTACGTTGACACGCACGCGGTTGGGTGAGCCATCTGCCTCAACATTACGCTGGATGCGTATGCCATGTACAAGCAGGGAAGGCCCGTCCCGGAGATCAAGCAAGCCATCGACGCCAAGTACTCGAAGTTCTGGCCTTATTGAGGCGTTGGGAACTAGAGTAAGGAGAGAAGTTATGCGCAAGGGGATGACCATTGGTTTGGTGATGGTGCTGTTGGCTGGACTGATGCTTACATCCTGTGAGCAGCAGTCGCCCTCGTTCCTGGGAACCGTACTGAAGCCCCCAGTGTCAGCGCCCGACTTCACCCTCGCCGACCAGCACGGCCAGCCTTTCCGCCTGAGCGAACAGCGGGGTCGGGTTGTGCTCCTTTACTTCGGTTACACCCATTGCCCAGGTGCATGCCCTCTTACGCTGACTAAGTGGACGAAGGTCCACGAGGCCCTGGGAGCTGACGCCGAACGTGTTCGATTTGTTTTCATCACCGTAGACCCGGAGCGAGATGGGTCACAACGTTTGCAGCAACACTTAGCGACCTTTAATGCTGATTTCGTCGGGTTGACGGGAACCCAAGTCGAGCTGGAGTCAGTCTACGCGGCCTATGGTGTCTTCCGCGAGAAGGCTTCTGTGGGTGCCACGGGAAAGGACTATCTTGTGAATCACAACACCTCCGCCTTCGTGATTGACCCAGACGGCCTGTGGCGCCTGCGCCATGCCTCCATCACACCTCCAGAGGATATTCTCCAAGATGTTCGGCAACTGCTGAAGAGAACGCAGCTGTGAGCCGACGGCCATCCACGTCATCGCGGCCCTTACTCTTACATCGGGGCTTGTGGTGGCTTTCCGGATGTACGAGACCCTCCCGGGCAAACGGGGAGCTTGACTTGGAGGGATATGAGACTGTATAAGGGTTGATACTGTATAAGGGTTGATACATTGATGGCTCGCGAGCGGGCCGAATCCCTCAAACTCACACCCACCCCTGGTCCCAATCATATAAGGAGGACCGCCATGACGTCTATCGGCCTTTGTCGCTATCCATTTCGGTTTTTGACACGTCTGAGCAGGACCATTCCTATGCTCCTCGCCACCCTCCTGCTCGTAGGGGTCGGCGCCACACTCATCATTGCCGGAGAGAAGCACGAAAAAAGCCTCTACGAGCGGCTCGGCGGTGTAGGGCCCATCTCGGTGGTGGTTGATGACTTTATCGACCGCCTGGTGGCCAACCCCGTCCTCAACGCCAACCCCGACGTCGATGAGGCACGAAAGAAGGTTCCCGCGCCAGTGCTCAAGTTCTTGGTCACCCAGTTCGTCTGTCAGGCGACGGGCGGGCCTTGCAGCTACGAAGGCCGCTCGATGAAGGAGTCGCATAAGCATCTCTACATCAATGAGGTCGAGTGGCAGGCAATGATGGCGAACTTCAACGAGACCCTCTATATGCTCAAAGTGCCCGGGCACGAGCAGGGGGAGCTCATCGCGCTTCTGGAGTCCGTAAAGGGAGATATTGTGATTGCGGGCAAGTGATGTGTCTGCCCTTGCTGCCAAATATCGCCGCTCCATCCTTTCAGTAGTTTCTCAAGGAGCAGGGTGTAATTTGCCGTCGTTTGGGGTGTTCTCATCCGTGGCAGACATCTGTTATGTAACGGCTTGGAATTGAATGACTTATCGAAAAAGCGGCTTGACAGGGGTGACCTGGTGTGTTAAATTTACCCGATTTTACGTCCACCCGGTCCATCTTGAATGTAGTTCCCAATTAGCGGCCGGTGTCCCCGCCTGATAAGTTGAGTGGAGAGGGTTTTGTGGGTCGACGCGATACCCTAACGGTCATCGTCCTGCCCGATGGAGCTGGCCGTCCACGAACGATGGTACTCCGTCGTCGCTGGCTGCGAATTGCGGCCCTCGCCGGGCTGTTTTGCATTGCCGGCCTCATTCTACTTGCTTTTTCATACCGCTCTCTTCACCGCCATGCAGGCGAGCTCGCCTACATGCAGGCTGGGTCGAGCTCGCACCCAATGCAGCTTGCCTCCATGTCTGAGGAGATAGAGGGCCTTAATAACCAGCTCCAGCGGATGCAGAAGCTGGACCGTAAGCTTCGTCTGCTGGCGAGCCTGGAGCCGACAACGGAAAGCTCCAAACCGCTGCTCGGCCTCGGGGGTCCCAACACGAAGGCCTCATCCGGCGAGGATGTCTTCATAGCTGATAGCCAGTCGACCCTCATCGATACAATGCGCCAGGAGTTGGCAAAGCTCAAGGAGGCCACGGGCCGCCAGGAGGAGAGCTTCCACGAGCTGGTGAGCGCCTTCCATGACCTGAAGAGCCTGCTGGCCTACACGCCGTCCATCTGGCCCGTGCGGGGCTGGGTGACCAGCGGTTTCGGCCGCCGCGTCTCGCCCTTCACCGGAAAGAGGTCCTTGCACACGGGCATGGACATCGCTTCCCGCAAGGGGGCGCTCGTCGTCGCGCCCGCCGACGGGGTGGTCGTACGCGTGGTGACCGAGTACGATTTCGGCAAGTTGGTGGAGATCGACCACGGCTACGGACTCAAGACCCGGTACGGCCACAACTCCCATATTCTCGTTCGAGCCGGCCAGCGGGTGGAGCGGGGCGACCCGATAGCCCGAGTTGGAGACACGGGCCGCTCGACCGGCTCTCACCTCCATTACGAAGTTCACCTCAACGGGGTTCCGGTCAACCCCAAGCGATACATCTTATTAGAGGAAAATACGTTTTAGCTGAGATCCGCTGGGTCTTTTCGTTTAGGCTTTCGACCGAGGCCGGGCCAAAGCCATGAGAGCCCCTCGCGTCGGTACTGGGGCAGTTTGAACTCTACGCTATATGATTAGGCCTGGCAATTCGGAGCGCAATATGGCGTATTAGTAATATGCCTGAACGCTCAAGAAAGAAAAAAGCCCCGCCCGATGATGTCAACGTCCTCGCTACTAAAATAGTAAAGTCGGCCACCAAGGACAAATCGGAGCCAGATAAGGATAAGGAGAAGAACCCTCACGCCGTCGCTCTGGGACGGCTAGGTGGAAAGAAAGGTGGCCCCGCACGAGCCAAGAAGCTCTCCAAAAAGCGACGAGTTGAAATAGCAAAAAAGGCGGCTGAGACGAGATGGCGAAAAAAATAAACTAAAGACTTGCAATTTTTGGACGATGGTATTATAATGATATCACCTATGATATCATGAATATCCGAAAGCTACGCAGACTGAGAGAGAGAATAGATAAGCTGAGACTAAGGCCAGCAAACATAAAAACTAGTGAACTAGAAAGACTTGCGGGATCGCTTGGGCGAAAGAGAGCAGGGAAGGGAACAAAACATCCAATGTGGGTAAGCAAGGATTTTCCCGGAATACGATCTTTGAGCATTCCACATCACTCTAAAGGTCCCCTGCCAAAGGCCGCAATGAGCATCTTAGACCATCTTGAGGAAGATTGGGGTCTGTGGGCTGAGAGACTCCAAATATTCGGGGGTAACGAACATGGTTAAGAAGACTCCAGAAGAATATCTACAAGAGCCTTACGCCTTTATTCTAACAGAGGACAAGGATTCAGGAGGGTTCTCTGCGGAAGTCTTGGAGTTTCCCGGTTGTATTGATTATGGTGATAATGCACAAGAAGCCATTGCAAATCTTGAGAATACAGCTAAGGCTTGGATCGAGATAGAGTTAGAACGGGGGCATGAGATTCCTCCGCCTTCTGCAAATCACGGTTTTAGCGGGAGAATTGCCCTACGATTGCCAAGGAGTTTGCATCGTCTGGCAACAAGAATGGCCAAACAAGACGGAACTAGCGTAAACCAGTTTCTTGTATCCGCAATTGCTGCCCGTGTTGGGGCCGAGGACCTTTACAATCGAATTGCTGATAAGATTTCCAGGTCCGTAATTCATCGTACGGCGAATGTTATTGTTGCCGTCACGGAGCCCTCAGAAAGAACATTACTTCCAGAAGGAGAGCACTTTGTAATAGAAGAAGGCCCGGTTGGAACTGGCCCGCACGTCCTTATTCAAAATATAAATAAGATTGGAGATTAAGTGTGGTAGAGGCAGAGAAATTTATATTCGACCATAAAGAAGTGGCAGAGGCGCTTATCAAACACCAAGGGATTCACGAAGGAATTTGGGGGGTTTCTGTGCGGTTTGGGTTTAATGCAACCAATGTAGGGCCATCAGAGGACGAACTTGCCCCCTCCGTAATCGTTGGAGTCTTAAAAATTGGGCTTCAAAAGTTCCCAAAAGAGAACAGTCTCTCGGTCGATGCCGCAAAAGTAAACCCTCGCCCCAAGCCGAAGCGCAAAACAACAAAGAAAAGAACGAAATAGCTCTCATTAAAAAAATAGAGTAGTATTTCTCTTGACGATGCTTGAAATGCATATCTTCCAGCAGTTGAAGAAGTATTTGGAAGCAACGCCAATTACTGCCAGTTGATAAACCTTACGGCCAAGCCTCGGAATCAGAGAAACAATACACCCGCCAAAATGCATAGGAACAGAAAGGCGGAAGGTCAATGGCTAACCAGACCCACAACACGTTTCTACCAGCTTTGCAGAGCGGAACAACCTGACCCTCAGAATGTCCATGCGAAGGTTTACGCGATTGACTAACGCTCACTCCAAGAAGGTTGAAAACCTAGAACACGTCCTGGCCCTGCATTTCATGCACTACAACTTTGCTCGCATCCATTCGACGCTACGAGTTACCCCGGCTATGGAGGCTGGCGTGTCTGACCATATCTTGGAGCTAGAGGAAATCGTGGAGCTTGCGGATTGAAATTAACCCAGTACCCTCGCGTCCCTTCCCTTGCGTCCCCCATCGAACTCCGTTAATATGGATTGGGTTTAAATTAGCGAAACTAGTGGCGGAGCCCACCCAAATCTATGTTTACCAACCTCATCAGCAAGTTCGTTCCCTCCAAGAACGTTCGTGAGCTTCGGCGCATCCAGCCCATCGTTGAGGCCGTCGGCGCCCTTGAGCCGACGATTCAGGCCATGAGCGACGAGGAGCTCGGGGCAAAGACAGCCGAATTCCGCCAGAGGCTCGAGCAGGGCGAGTCGAGGGAGGAGCGACTGGTGGAGG